>DATHDT010000113.1:0-2012 GCA_035318905.1 Gemmatimonadales bacterium
TCGCCGTGCTGAACTCGTTCTTCTGGGACTACGGCCGTAACCCGAACACCGGCAGCCCGGTGGTCAACTCGTTCCCCTGGATCAACAACACGACGCCGATCCAGCATATCTTCCGCGCGGCGGGCGCCGCCGACACTTACCACGTGCGGCTCCGTGCGATTCTGCCCTACCACCAGGGCGATGCCAGCGAGGTCGTCGGGGACCTCGTCTCGCAGGACCTAACCGTCTACGTCTCGGGAACGCCCGCCTGCTTCTCGGCAACGTCGGGGCCGTTGTACACGGCGATTCCAGTCGACGCCTCGTGCTCGGGCGCCGTGGGACAGCTAGAGTACCAGTGGAACTGGGGCGACGGGACTCAAACCGGCTGGAGCACCAACCTGCAGACGTCGTCGCACAACTACGACCACAGCGGGACCAAGACCATCACTCTCAGCATCCGCAATGCCAACGGTGAGGGTCACGTCGCAACACTGCCGCAGACCGTGTCGGTCACCGCGCCGCCGGCGCCCATCGTGAACGCCCACGCCGACGGCTACGTTGAGACCCAACCGGTCAAGTCGAAGCAGACGTGCGAGTACGCCGCCGACATCAGCAACGGTGAATGGCCGATGAGCATCACTTGGTGGCGCGGCGCCAGCCAGGTCGGGTCGGATCAGTGGCTGAGCTATTACATTCCGCCCCCGGCAGCCGGCAACCCATTCTGGCTGCGCGCCGTAGTCACCGACTACCTTGGGCGGCAAGCGCTCGATTCCGTCCAGGTCACCATCAGTAGCAGCGGCCAGACCTGCATCCTGTAGGCGTTCACGGCGCTGACGCGTTGGCACGTTGATGTGATGCCGGTACCAGGCTATGGTTCAGCGTGTCAATGCGTTAACCCGTTTGTGTGAGTTGTCGGGAGGGGTGGCCGAGTGGCTGAAGGCGGCGGTTTGCTAAACCGTTATAGGGCTTTAAAACCCTATCGGGGGTTCGAATCCCCCCTCCTCCGTTCCCGCCTCACTAGAAACTGATCGCGATGCCCCGCTGTGACATCGCGGCGAGCGTGCACGCCTCCACCGCGAACGCGATTCCCAGCACCCACGGCCGCACACGCTTCGGCGCCACAGCCGCGGCGCCGAGCACCGAGAGACCCACGACGGCCGTGTAGGTGTTCACTCGCCCAACGCTGGGGCGTGGTCCGAGGACGGGATTGGTCTCGCGGTAATCGCGCCAACCGCCCCGCGCGAGGCGGCGCGTCTGGGTGGCGTCGACGAGCAACGCAGCGGTGAAGCCGGTCGCCAGGGCGAGGTCGCGGCGATTCCAGGACACGCGAACCGGGACCGTGCGGGCCAGCTCGAGCTGCCGGAATTGGCTCGGGCCATAGGTCACACGGGCCGAGCGGAAGTCGACCAGACGCTGCCCCGCCACCGAGCCCGGTAGCGTTGTGCAAGCGACTGCTGCAAAAAGCGCGGTCAAAGCTCGCGAGTAAGCCATGGCGAGTACCTCCTCGCAAGGCCGGTGCCGTGCGGCACCGCACGCCCGCCTCCCGCTTCCTCCTCGTTTTGTCAGTCTTATGTTACACACATGACAGTTCGCGTCCGCTTCGCCCCGTCGCCCACGGGCTACCTCCACGTCGGCGGCGCCCGCACCGCCCTCTTCAACTGGCTCTTCGCCAGGAAGAGCGGCGCGACCTTCCTGCTGCGCATCGAAGACACCGACAAAGCGCGCTCCACCGACGAGCACACGCAGGTCATCCTCGACGGCCTCAAGTGGCTGGGTCTCGACTGGGACGACAAGCCGATCTTCCAGGGCGCCCGCATCGGGCGCCACCAGGAGGTCGCCGACCAGCTCCTCAAGGCCGACAAGGCCTACATGGATGAAGGGACGATCCGGCTGCGCGTCCCCCCCGGCGAGATCGCGTGGGACGATGCCGTGCACGGCCGCATCAGCTTCCAGGGCGAAGACATCAAGGATTTCGTGATCCTGCGCTCCGACCGCTCGCCACTCTACAACTTCGCGGTCGTCGTGGACGACAT
>DATHDT010000114.1:0-7919 GCA_035318905.1 Gemmatimonadales bacterium
GCTGTCGCGTACCACGCCGGCGGCGCTGGTGCGGCGCGACGGGACGGTGGTCGGCATCGTCACGCGCTACGACCTGCTGCATCAGCTGGCGGGCATTCACTGATGCGCGTAACCGTCCTCACGGGCGGCGCCACCGCAGAACGCACCGTCGCGTTCGCCAGCGCCTCCCAAATCGTGGCCGCGCTGCGCAGCCGCGAGCACGACGTCCACGTGGTGGACACGTGCACCGGACTGCTCGATGATGCCGAGGAGGCGAACGTGCTGGGTGGCGCGGTGGGCACGACGCCGCCCTCCGTGGCCGAGCTCGAGGAGCAGGAGCGCAAGATGCTCTCCGAGGGCCTCGCGGAGCTGGCCGTAATCCGGGGTTCCGACGTCCTATTCCTCGCGCTACACGGCGGCGCGGGTGAGGGCGGCACGCTCCAGGCGATCCTCGATGTGATCGGCGTACCCTACACCGGCAGCGGTCAGCTGGGGTCCGCCCTCGCGATGGACAAGGATCTGTCGAAGCGCCTGTTCCGCGCCGCCGGCGTGCCCGTGCCGGCCTGGTTCATGGCGCCGGTGGCCCCCGAGGACGTAAAGACGGGGCTCGGGTGGCCGGTGATCGTGAAGCCGTCGAAGCAAGGATCGTCGGTGGGACTGACGCTCGTCCGGAAGCCGGCGGACCTCGACGCCGCGGTGGAGCTCGCCCGTCGTTACGACGACGAGGTGATGGTGGAGCAGTTCATCCCGGGCCGTGAGCTCACGGTGGGCGTGCTCGGCGACGTACCCCTCCCCGTCGGCGAGATCGTCCCCAAGCACGAGCTCTTCGACTACGAGTCGAAGTACACGCCGGGGATGTCCGTGGAGACGTTCCCGGCGGCGATTGCGACTCGCCTGGCGCGACAACTCCAGGAGTACGCGCTCGTCGCGCATCGCGCGCTCAAACTCGGCGGCTACTCGCGCATCGACTTCCGCGTGAGCCCCGACGACGACATCTTCTGCTTGGAAGCGAATTCCCTGCCCGGCATGACGCGGACGAGTCTCTATCCTCAAGCCGCGCGGGCGGCGGGCATCGAGTTCCCGGAGATGTGCGAGCAGATCTGCAAGCTGGCCCGGAACAATGGGGCCACGCGAGGGCATAACTAGAGACGCACCGAGCGCCAGATGATGACCGAAGACTCGTTGAGCCCGCAGCGGATGTACGTCCTCACCCCCTGGGTGCGACGCCTTCTCGTCGCGAACCTGATCGTTTTCCTGTTTCAGGTGACGCTGTTCACCCTTCAGGGCTCGATCAAAACGTTCGGCTTCATTCCGCTGGACGCCGCAAGACATCCGTGGACGTTCCTCACATACATGTTCCTCCACGGGAGCACGCTGCACCTCGCGTTCAACCTCCTGGCGCTGTTCATGTTCGGCGGCCCCGTCGAGGACCGGTTCGGCAGCCGCTCCTTCATCGGGTTCTATCTGCTCTGTGGGATGGGCGGAGCGCTCTTGTCGCTGCTCCTCGTCCAGGGCTTCGCGATTCGCGCACCCATCGTAGGTGCGTCGGGCGCCATCTACGGCGTGCTGGTCGCGTTTGCCTGGCATTGGCCCGATGCGCCGATCTACATGTTCCCCTTGCCGGTGCCGATTCCGGCGAAGTGGCTCGTGACGTTCGCGTTCGCGGTCTCGTTGCTGCTCGCCCTGCCGCCGTTCAGCGGCGGAGGAGGCGTGGCACACCTCGCCCACCTCGGCGGCATGGTCGCCGGGTTCCTGTACCTCAAGGCGCAGGACATGCGCCTGGGACGGGCGGAGCGGCATCTGCGCCGCGTCTCCGAGCCCAGCGTCCTGGTAACGCCGGTGCCGCGCGGCAGGACCGTTCGAGGCCGGGGCGGTAGCGCGCCACAGACGAAACCCCACGCAGACTCCCCTCCGGACGCCCGGGCGCACGCCGAGATCGATCGCGTGCTCGACAAGATCTCGGCGGCCGGCATCGAGAGTCTCACGCCCGCCGAGCGGAAGTTCCTCGTCGAGATGAGTCGTCACCTGCGGACCAAACCGTAGGAGCCGCCATGCTCGCCCTGTTGCTGGCGCTGCTTGGGGGGAGCCAAATCGGGCAGGACACGCTGGCCGCACGGGGGGGGGCGCGCGCGGACTCGTTGCTGGCGGTCGGACGCGCGCAGTTCGCGCGCCCCGTCATCGGCCGCTACGCCGCCCTCGCAGCCTTCCGCGCCGCCGCCCGCTTGGTCCCTACCGATCCAGAGCCCCTCTACTGGCAGATGAAGGTGGGGTTCTACCTGGGGAGCGACGAAGGCGACGTGCTGGCCCGGGAAGCGATTCTCAAGATCCTGGCGTTGACGCCGGACTACGAAGATGTCTGGGTCCGCTTCGAGACGGTCTACCACAATCCCAAGATCTGGCGCCGCGCGGACCAGGCGCTGGCTCGCCACCCGGACGACCCGGTCGCGCTGGAGCGGCGGGCGGAGTTGGCGATCGCGCTCGAGGAGCCGCTGCGCGCCGACTCTCTCCTGATCCATGTGCCTGCGAGCGTGCCGGTCTACCTGACGCGTGCCGAGGCCAACTTCGACGCCGGGCGCGACTCGGCGGGATTCGTCTGGTACGACTCCGCGATGGCGTACGCCGACATCGACTCGACCGGTGCCATGTGGGACGCCGTGTGGATGATCGCGACGCCGGAGGAGATCCGCCGCCAGGACGCCACGCCGCCTGGGGATGGAGGGCGGCGGCGCTTCTTCGAGCGCTTCTGGGCGACGCGCGACCCGAACCTCGTGACGGCCGGAAACGAGCGTATCGCGGAACACTTCCGGCGCTTCGTCTACGCGCGGCGCTACTTCCGCCTCCTCCACCCGATGAACCTGTATCACCGCTCAGCGCGCTACCGCGCGTTGATCGCGGCGACGCAGAAGGACTATCTCGAGGCACAAGGGAAGCGCGAGGCGGATCCGTATCCCGGCGCGGAACTCGACCGTGCCCTCGCCGCCAGCCGGCAGCTGCCGGACGTGGCGCGCGGCGAGGCGACGTCACCGGCGCTCGCAGGAGTCGACGCTCGGGGCCTCATCTTCATGCGCTACGGACCGCCAGAAGTGCTGCTGCGGGGGTTTCTCGATCCCTTGCGCCCTCAGGGGTCTCCCGACAGTCCGCTGGACATCGAGGGTTGGCTGTACCACACGCCGCAAGGGACGTTGAGCATTGGGTTCCGACGGGGTACGGGCAGCCTCTTCGCTTCGCTGCCGGGTGGCGACTTCATTTTCCTGCCAGCGAACCGGCGCCAGGCTGCCAGCACACGCATCGCGCTCGAGACCGACCGCTCCACGCTTCCGGCGCCGCTCGAAGCCCGTGCGTGGAGCGCATTCTTCAGGAACGCTGCGACTGGCCTCACGGACGCGTACTACCGGGCCGACGGCGACTCGGCCGCCGTCGTGCTGTGGGACGCGAACGAGTCGCCGGTGCGCGCCAGCGGCTCAGGGCTGCTCCAGGTCACGGTCCCGCCCGGCGGCTACCGCATGGGGTTGGACATCGTCGCCGGTGGGGTCCTGGGCCGCACGCGCGGTGACGTGAAGATCCCAGGTTTCTCCGAGGTGGATCTCAGGCTCTCGAGCCTGCTGCTCGCCCCTGCGGCATCGCTGCTCGATCGCGAAGCGGCGTTGCGCGCCATGCCAGCCGACCTCGTGTATCGCGCGGGCGCGCCGCTCGCCGCGTACATGGAGGTGTACGGCCTGACGGCCGACCCGAGTGGCCGGTCACAATACCGCGTCCGCTACGAGTTCTCCCCGGTGCGGTCGCTGCCTGCGCGGCTCGTGAGTGGTTCGCGACCGGTCGTGTTCGAATTCGACCGCGGCGCGTTCGCGGCGCCCGCCCTCGAGCAGCTCGTCATCGAGGCCGATCGCGTGCCGCCCGGACGCTACCGCGTCAGCGTGGTGGTGACCGACCTGCAGAGAAATGTCAAGTCGACCTCCGCTGCGCTCGACGTAACGATTCGCTGACGCATGCTTGTCTTGGGGCCTGCGGCTTCCCAGATTGGGACGGCCAAACGGCTCCATGCTCGTAAATCTCATTCCGGAATTCCTCTCGGTGTTAGCCGCGCCCGATCGCGCCGCGGCGTACCACGAGTATCTCGATCGTCATCGTCCCGTTCTCGCCGCGTACTGGCACAACTACGTCCTCGATCCCGAGTCGCCGCACGCCGAGCAGATCATCGCGGCGGCGCTGCGCGCCGATCGCATGGATCTGATTCGGTTGCTCCAGGACGTCGACGTGGTAGGGATCGCCGAGGAGGCGTTACGGCGGGCGACGGAGCTGCTGGAGGCCGATTGCCCCGTGGACCTGTATCTCACGGTGGGCGTCGGCGCCGCGAATGCGGGCGAGCTGGTCGTGGGCGGCCGGGGCATCGCGTTCGTCTGTCTCGAGCACTTCACCGGGCGCGCCAACGCGCAGACCTACGGCATGGGCCTCGCGCCGCAGCTCCTGCCGCTGTGGATCGCGCACGAAGTGGCGCACGTCATCCGCTACACATCACCCACGAGTCGCGCCGATCTGCGGCGCCTCGTCGGGGAGCTGGGCGGCTACTACGACTATTGGGAGACCGGCTCGCGGGCCACGCTGCGCGAGCTGCTGGGGAACGAGGGCGCCGCGGTCGCGGCGGCACAGGCGGTCGCACCGGGGTCCGAGCCGTGGGAGTATCTGGGCTACAACCGCCGCCAGTTCAGGCGGCTGCGCGAGCTGGATGCGTTCCTGCGCCGCGCGGCGACTAGCGATCTCGAGTCCCGCGGGCTCGGCCTGCGTCTCAAGTACCTTTCCGGTGGTATGAGCCCCGCGGCGCGACTTGTGAGCGGCAAGGTGCTCCCGGAACGCTCCGGGTACTACCTGGGCCTGCGCTTGGTCGAGAACTATCTCGCTGAGCACGGCGCGGCCTCGACGGTGCGCGCGAGCGTGGAGGAGCTCAAGCAGTCCGACGACCGCGCCCTCGGTATCCAGACGGCATGAGCCCCAAGGCGAAAAAACCCCCCGAGCGGCGGCAGAACCGTCCATTACGCGAAGTTCTGGATGACCTGCTTTCGCACGCGCGCGAGATCACCCGCCGCGCCAAGGCGATGACGCCGGCGGAGCTGGACTACGCCCAACAAAGACTGGAATGGCTGGCGGACGAGGTATGGCGCGTCGCCACCGGCGAGACGGCGCCACCAGAGTAGATTCCTCCCGTATGGGCACCCGCGGCGCATTCAAAGTGACGGTCACGAAGGAAGACCTCGTCTTCGCGTCGGCCCATTTCATCACGTTTGCCGGCCATCGCTGCGAGACGCTGCACGGGCACAACTACCGCGTCGGCGCTGTCGTCGAGGGAGGGCTCGAGCCCGACAGCTGGTTCGTGCTCGACTTCGCCGCGTTGAAGCGCTTGCTGAAGAGCCTCACGAATGAACTCGATCACCGCGTGCTCCTGCCGCGCGACAATCCAAAACTGACGATCGCGGCAGAGGGCGACACGGTCCGGGTCGCGTTCGACGGGCAGCCTCGCTATCTCTTCCCCGCGCGCGATTGCGTGATCCTCCCGATCCCCAACACGACCGTCGAAATGCTGTCGCAGTATCTGGCGGGGCGCGTCCGCACCGAGCTCGCGGCGGTGAACGGGGGGGAGGGCGGCGCCGTGCACCTGACAGCGATCGAGATCGAGGTGGAGGAGAACTTCGGGCAGTCAGCGAGCTATCGCGAAACACTGGACTAGGACTCCCCCCAATGACGAAGCCGACGTCGCTCTCCCCCGCTGAAATCGCCGACCGTCTCAAGACGCTCCCCGCTTGGCGGTTCGAGGACGGGGCGCTCATCCGCGAGTATCAGACCGACGGGTGGCCGACGACGCTGATGCTCGTGAACGCGATCGGGTTTTTCGCCGAGGCTGCCGACCACCATCCGGATCTCGCGGTGAGTTGGGGCAAGGTGGGCGTGAAGCTGTGGACCCACAGCGCGGGCGGCGTAACGGCGAGCGACGTCGAGTTGGCGCGCCTGATCGAGCAGACCGCGCTGTGGCGTCCGCCGGCCGGGAGCTCGTTCCGCGGCACGCCCAAGAAGTTCGTGTCGTGACGCTGGGGGGGGCGGTCGAGCTGAACCCCGTACCTGACCCGCTCGACACCTGCGCCTGCTTCACCGACCTTCCGTATCTCGTTCTTCTCGACAGCTCGGCGCGCGGGGCGCTGGGCCGCTACTCGTTTCTTACCGCGGATCCGATTGGGCGTGTGCATCGGGGCGGTGACCCACTCACCGCCGCCCGGGAGCTCCTCGCCCCACACCGTCGCGCGCCGCTGCCAGGGCTGCCGCCGTTCCAGGGCGGGCTCTCGGGGTATGTTGCCTACGACGGGGACGCTGTACTCGGCTTGTACGATTGGGTGGTCGCGTGGGACCACGCCCAAGGGCGGGCGTGGATCCTGGCCTGGTCACCCGAGCGTCTCGCCTGGGTCCAAGCACGCCTGAACTCGGTCCCGCGCACCCCCTCCGCCGTCCTCCGCCGTCCCCCGCCGTCGTCCGTCACGTCAAACTTCACCCGCGCCGAGTACGAGGCAGCGGTGACCCGCATCCGCGACTACATCGCCGCCGGCGATGTCTATCAGGTGAACCTGGCGCAACGGTTCGAGACGTCGTTCGCGGGCCCGCCGTTCGAGCTTTACGCGCGCCTGCGGGCCCTCAATCCAGCACCATTCGGCGCGTACCTCGCGCTTGCCGATGTGGCGGTCGCGAGTATTTCGCCTGAGCGGTTCGTGCGCCTCGACCCGTCGGGCGTGGTCGAGGCGCGCCCCATCAAGGGGACGCGCCCGCGCGGCGTCACTGCGGACGAAGATGCCGCGCTCGCGGCGGCGCTCCTGGCCAGCGCCAAGGACCACGCCGAGAACGTGATGATCGTTGACCTGTTGCGAAACGACCTGGGCAAGGTGTGTCGACCCGGGACGGTGCTCGTCCCGGAGCTTTGCGCGCTCGAGTCGCACCCCACGGTGCACCATTTGGTCTCGACGATCACCGGCCAGCTGCGCGACGATGCCGACGCGTTCGATCTGCTGCGGGCGGCGTTTCCCGGCGGCTCGGTGACGGGCGCGCCGAAGATCCGCGCGATGGAGATCATCGCTGAACTGGAGCGCGCGCCGCGGGGCGTCTACTGCGGCGCCATCGGGTACATCTCGGCGAGCGGCGCGATGGACATGAACATTCCCATTCGCACAGTCGTCCTGCAGGGCGGGGCCGCGTCGTTCCATGCCGGAGCGGGGATCGTATGGGACTCGGACCCCGCGGCGGAGTACGACGAGACGCTCGCCAAGGCGCGGGCGATGATCGAGGCGCTCACTTCCCCACGCAAAACGTCGAGAACACCCGGTCGAGCACGTCGTCCGGTGTCACGACGCCAATGAGATCGTCGAGGGCGGCGACGGCGGCCTGGAGATGCGTCGCGGCTGCGGCTGCATCCACGCCGGCAGCGCGCGCGGCCCAGAACCCTTCCAGCTCCACCAATGCCTTCTCGAGCGCCGCGCGGTGCCGAGCCCGCGTGACCACGGGCTCCACGTCGCCCAGCGCGAGTAGCTGACCGAACGCCACCTCAGCGAGCCGCTTGCGGAGCGTGTCGAGCCCGGCGCTCGTGACCACGGACACGCCGTCCCCGCCGGACAGGTCCGCCTTGGTGCGGACGACAATTACGGGTGCCGCTACTTGGGCGAGGAACGGCGCACGCTCGGGATCGTCGCGCTCCTCGCAGAACAGCACGAGATCCGCCGCGCCGAGATACTTGCGACTCACCTCGATCCCCAGTTTCTCGACGCGTTCCTCGCTGTCCCGCAGTCCCGCCGTATCCACGAGCCGGAACGGGAACCCTTCGATGACGGCGTGCGCCTCGATGGCGTCGCGCGTGGTGCCCGGGATCTCGGTGACGATCGCGCGCTCGGTGCCGAGCAGCGCATTGAAGAGCG
>DATHDT010000115.1:0-5957 GCA_035318905.1 Gemmatimonadales bacterium
CTCCAGCACGTCGTGCACAATCGGAGGGCGCTGAGCGCGTCGGTCCGGAGTCCCATCGGCCCGCGAGTGAGGTTGGAAGCAACGATCGGGTACGAGCGGTTCGGCCGGCGTCTCGAGGTAACCGAAACGTATGGGCGAGACACGACGCCGTTCTGCGTGCCGCCGTCGCCCTGCTCGATGGGGTTTTCTCTGATGGAGCGCCGCACGGAGGGACTCTACGTCACGGAGGAGCTCGTCGTTCGCGACCGGCTCTCAATTACGGGTGCGTTGCGCCACGACTACTTCGACGAGTACCGGTTGAGTGTGACCCATCCCAGTATCGCCGTCGCGTGGCTTGCCCGGGCCGGGACGGTGGGCCCCGTGAGTCGTCTCCAACTGCGTGCCGCGTATGGGTCGGCGGGAAGCCCGCCGCCCGACGTCGTCGCCTTTGTCGTCGTCCCGCCTCCGGCGCCGTCGCGGCCTCCGTTCCGGCCCGATCGGACGAGATCATTCGAGCTCGGCGCGGACGCCGGACTCCTGAGCGGAAAGTGGGCGGCTGGACTCACGTATTACGACATGCATTCGGACGTGGGGACGCTGCAGACGATCGCATCATCCAGCGGCGTCTTCACCATCTATTTGGGTGGCAACAAGATCCGCAACCAGGGTGTCGCCGCGACGCTCTCCGGCCGCGTGCTCGATCGTTCCACGCTCGCGTGGGACGTCCGCCTGTCCGTCTGGGGAAACCGCAACCGAGTGATCGCGTTGTCGGGGGCGCCCTCCTTCAACGGATTCCAGACCTTTGCCCCCGGGCTTCCCCCGGGATCGTATCTCGCGCCCCGCATCCGGAGTTACGCCGACGCCAACGGCGATGGCATCATCGTTCCATCCGAAGTCGTGATCGATACGCTGTCCGGATGGGCGGGCACACCAAACCCGACCCAAGGCGCGGCGGTGAGCTCCGCGTTGCGGTTTGGGCGGTGGCGCGTAGCGACGACGCTCGAGTACCGCGCCGGCCAGACGCTGATCAACGGGTTGGAGTGGCTTCGTTGCGGAAACCTCGGCACCTGTCGTGGGCGCAACGATCCCACGGCGTCGCTCGAGGCGCAGGCGGTCGCGTCGGCGGCCACAAGAGCGGTCACGGTCGATTACTTCGAGGACGCGGATTACCTGAAAGTCCGCGACCTGTCTGTGAGCTTCGATGTCCCCGCCGGCGCTGCGTCGCTGCTGCGCGCCCGCGGCGCGACAATCACCCTGGTCGGCCGCAACCTCCTCACCCTGACGGGATACTCCGGCGTCGATCCCGAAGCAGGCAGCTATCCGCTATCGATCGCCGGCCTGCCTCCCAGCGTCGCGGACCTCGGCACCCTGCCGCCGTTGCGCTCGTGGACGCTTCGCGTCCAACTCGCCTACTGACCTCTAACGCCCGGCTCTATTGACAGATCGCCGGTCGCGGCGAACCTTGGGGCGGGTTCCACCGTCGATTCGTCACCCTTCCCAAGGGAGTCCCGCATGAGCCTGTGGGCTACCAAATCCATCACCGCGCTGCGCGCCGAGGCTGACGCAACCGGAGAGCAATCGCTCAAACGGGCGCTCGGCCCCCTCAACCTGATTACGCTGGGTATCGGCGCCATCATCGGCGCGGGGATCTTCGTGCTCACCGGCCAGGCCGCGGCGCTCCATGCCGGCCCCGCCGTCCCGCTCTCCATGGCCCTCGTTGGCGTCGCCTGTGCCTTCGCCGGCCTCTGCTACGCCGAAATGGCGAGCGCCGTGCCCGTTGCCGGCAGCGCCTACACCTACTCCTACGCCACGATGGGCGAGCTGATCGCCTGGATCATCGGCTGGGACCTGGTGCTCGAGTACGCCGCCGGAGCCGCGACAGTGGGCGTGGGTTGGTCCGGCCACCTCGTCTCGCTCCTCAGCCAGGTCGGCATCGTGATCCCCACGCACCTCGCCGCGTCGCCGACGCAGTGGTGCACGGCGGCACAGGTCACTTCTCAGGTAGCGGGGTGCGGGCACTCGGGGCTGAATTTCACCGGCGCCTGGGTCAACCTGCCGGCCGTCTTCATCGTGATCCTGATGTCTACGATCCTGGTCATCGGGATCAAGGAGTCGGCGCGGGTCAATAACTTCATAGTCCTGCTCAAGGTCGCGATCATCCTGTTGATCGTCGCCATCGGGCTGGGACACATCACTCCCGCCAACTGGAAGCCGTTCATCCCACAGAACACGGGCGAGTGGGGCACCTACGGGTGGTCGGGTGTGCTGCGCGGTGCCGGCCTCGTGTTCTTCGCCTACATCGGGTTCGACGCGGTGTCGACCGCGGCCCAGGAGGCGAAGAATCCACAGAAGGACATGCCGATCGGCATCCTCGGCTCGCTCGCGATCTGCACGATTCTCTACATCGTCGTGT
Organism: Gemmatimonadales bacterium; assembly: GCA_035318905.1. Taxonomy (GTDB): domain Bacteria; phylum Gemmatimonadota; class Gemmatimonadetes; order Gemmatimonadales; family GWC2-71-9; genus 20CM-2-65-7. The sequence continues at coordinate 2,393 of DATHDT010000115.1, forward strand.
CCGCGGTGCTCACCGGGATGGTGCCCTACACGGAGCTGAACAACGCGGCACCGGTCGCCTACGCATTCGAGAAGGTCGGCGCGCCGCACTGGGTGCGTCTGTCGATCGACGTCGGCGCCGTGCTGGGGCTCGCCTCGGTGATCCTCGTGATGCTGCTCGGGCAGTCACGCGTGTTCTATTCGATGTCGCGCGACGGCCTGCTCGGCAAATGGGCGGGGGCCGTGCATCCCAAGTACCGCACACCCTACCTGTCGACGATCTTCACCGGTGTCGCAGTGACGATCGCGACGGGGCTCCTGCCGCTGCAGCTGCTCGGTCAGCTGGTGAACATCGGCACGCTGCTCGCGTTCGTGCTGGTGTGCGCCGGGGTGTGGATCCTCCGCAGCAAACGCCCCGAGCTCGATCGTCCTTTCCGGACGCCGTGGGTGCCGTTCGTCCCGATCATGGGCGTGATCTGCTGTCTGGGTCTGATGGCCACGCTCCCGGCGGATACCTGGATCCGGCTGATCGTCTGGTTGCTGATCGGGTTTGTCATTTACTTCGGCTATAGTCGCAAGCATAGCCGGTTACAACAGGAACTCAGAGCTAAAGGCGGGCAATAAAGGCGTAGAAGACGAGCGCAAGAAAAGGCGTAGAAGAAAGGCGTAGAACAGGGTTCTGTTCTACGCCTTTCTTTTACGCCTCCCTTGTACGTATTTATCTCCCCATGTCGACGTCGACGAATGGCGTGGCCGTTCCGCCCGAGCGCGCTCGCGCTTCCCAGGAGATCGGCGCTGTCTTAACACCCGACCGACGCGTCGTGCTGACCACGCATGTCAACGCCGACGGCGACGGCGTCGGCAGCGAGATCGGTCTCTGGCACTTGCTCAAGGCGCGCGGCGTCACGGCGACGATCGCGAACCCGACGGGAATCCCCGACCGCTTCGCCTTCCTGTTGCCCGACGGCGTCGATGCGTCCGACCGCGCCGTGAAGGAAATCGAGCGCGCCGACGTGATCGTCGTGCTCGACATCGGGGACCTCGACCGCCTCGGTGACTTGGGGCACGCGGTGCGGCAACGCGCGGTCCCGACCGTGTGTATCGATCACCACGTCAGTCCCGGCTCACTGCCCCCCGGCCCGCGCCTCATCGCGCCGGAGGCGACCGCCACGGCCGAACTGGTCTTCGATCTTGCCAGCGCTCTTGGATGGCCGCTGAATCCGGAAAGTGCCCGGGCGCTGTACGTGGGCATCCTCACCGACACGGGGGGCTTCCGGTTCTCGAATACCTCGGCGCGCGCGCTGCGGGTCGCCGCGGCGCTGCTCGAGCGGGGCGTCGATCCCGAGGGGATCTACGAGTCGGTGTACGCGAGTGCGCCGGAGGGCCGGGTTCGGTTGACCGCCGAGGTGTTGCAAACGCTGGTGGTGGAAGCCGGGGTCGGGTTGGCGTGGGTCACCGTGCCTCTCGACGCGCTCGACCGCCACGACGCCACCGCCGATGATCTGGACGGCATCGTGGAGTTCCCCCGTTCGATCGCCGGCGTGCGGCTCGCCTTGCTCTTTCGACAGATCGCGAACGGGCGCATCAAAGTCTCGTTCCGCTCGATGGGCGCGGTGGACGTGGCCGACTTGGCGCACCAGTTCGGCGGGGGCGGGCACAAGAAGGCCGCCGGCGCGTCGTTCGAGGGCTCGATGGCCGAGGTGGAAGCGAAGGTGCTCGCCGCGTCGCGCGTGTATCTCAAGGAGCACGGCGAGCGGCGAGCGGTGAAGCGTTAGAGCGGGAAGGCTGAATTCCGCAGCAGCGTGACGTAGAAGGCGATGTTGCGGGCGTAGTCGGTAATCGCCACCCGCTCGTTCGTGCCGTGGATGCGCGCCAGGTCGGCCCGTGTGAGCGACAACGCGCCCGTGCGATAGACGTTGGACGTCAGCTTGTCGAAGTGCCGCGCGTCAGTCCCTCCCACCACCAGCCACGGCGTCACGATCACACCGGGGGCGATCCGCCGCAGGGTGTTCTCCATCAGCCGAAAACTCATCGAGGTGTCCGGCGACACCGGCGACGGTTCGTTGGCGCTTTCCGGGATCACGCGGATCGTCACGCGCGGATCGTCGATCGCCTCCTTCGCGTGCGCCACCACGCCGGCGACCGAGTCGCCCGGGAGGATCCGGAAGTTGACGACCGCGCGCGCCATGGACGGCAGCACATTGTCCTTCACGCCCGCCGCGATGATCGTCGGGGCGGTGGTCGTGCGCAGCATGGCGTTGCCGCTCGGCGTCGCCCCGAACTCGCGCTCGATCACGCCGGAGAGCAACCAGCGGTTACCGAGCGCCAGGCGCCGAGAGAACGACATCTCGGGGCCGATGTAGTCGAGCATCGCGGCGGTGGCTCCGCTGATGCGGCGCGGCATCTGCTGCTCCTCGAGCTCCGCCACCGCCTCGCCGAGGATCCCGATCGCCGTCTGGGGCGGCGGCATTGACGAGTGGCCTCCCTCCGCCTGGACCGTCAACTCGAGGCTCACGTACCCCTTCTCGGCGATGCCGACCAGGGCGACGGGACCCGAGATGCCCGGCACGAGCCCAGTCGTAATCGCGCCGCCCTCGTCGACCACGTATTGCAGCCGCACGCCGCGTGACGCGAGCAGCGCGGCAGTGCGCGCCGCGCCGTTTCGGCCGCCGACCTCCTCGTCATGCCCGAACGCGAGATAGATGGTGGTGTGGGGAGTGGCGCCCTCGGCGACGAGCCGCTCGACGGCCTCGAGGATCGCCATGAGGTTGCCCTTGTCGTCGAGCGCGCCACGGCCCCAGACGTAGCCGTCCGCGATGCGTCCCGCGAAGGGCGGGTACGTCCAGCTGCTCTCGGCCTCGACCGGAACGACATCCTGATGCGCCATCAAGAGGATCGGCGCGATGCTCGTGTCGCTGCCCCGCCACGTGTACAACAGGCTGTATCCGTTCGTGACTTCGCGCTTCAGGCGGCCGTGCAGCTTGGGGAAACGAGTGCGCAAGTACTCCTGGAAACGCGCGAACTCGATCAGAGCTTGGCCGTCTGGCGACGCCGACTCGTCGCGCGAGATGGTGCGGAACTGGAGGGCGCCGGCGAGGCGGGCAGCGGCGCCCGCCGTATCGATCGCCAGCGGGACGCCGGGTGGAACCGAGACCTGACGCGATGTGAACCGCGATGCGCGATAGAAGAGCGTCGCGATGAGCAGCAGCAGGCCCAGCGCGACGCCAAGGGCGGCCTTCTTCATGCCCTAAAGACTACTGCGGATCGATCGGGGGCGCCTGCGACAGGGGTCCCATGCCGATACCGCCGATCGTGCCGTCCGGGTTGAGCACCCAGCGCACGAGCAGCGGCTCGCCGAAATCGCTGAACTTCGCGGTGCGCCAGTACTGCGTGCGGCCGTTGCGCTTCACGAACTTCTCTTCGATGACAGCCGTCTCGGTGCCCGCGCGCAGGGCGAGCTGGTCCACCGAGCCCCGGATCCTTTGCCGCAGTGTCGTGTCGCGCTGCGCCTCGGCAGGATGGTGGGCGAACAGGCTATCGACCTGGCCCGTGTACAGCCAGCCAGTGTATTGGCGCGCCAAGGCGAG
>DATHDT010000116.1:0-2308 GCA_035318905.1 Gemmatimonadales bacterium
TGTCGGCTTCCTCACCGAGCGAGAAGCTGATCGTCGCCGTAGGGAGCGCCTCAGGGGCCAGCTCCGCTTCACCGCGCAAGCCGACGGCGCCAAACCGAATGCTCGTGCGACGCATCTGGCGCGACTCCGTCGTATCGATCATCGAGACATTCACCCGGGCCAGCACCTCGTCGAGGAAGCCCTCGAAGTCGTCGCGGCTCACCTGATCCTCGAACTCGAGGCGCTGCACGCCCGCCTCCGCGAGACGGCGTCCCCAGTCCCAATCCTTCAAGTCACGCAGGGGCAGCCGCCCGTAGACCACCTCGTCGCCCAGAAACGTGAACAGCGGACGGGCCGTGTCGGCCTGGAGGTCGCGGAGCTCCTGGTACGCCGCATCCACCGCGCGGCCGCGCGCGGGATGCCCGTCGCGATAGAGGGTCATCGCGGCGAGCGCCTGCGCGAAGGTCGTCAGGAACTTGGCGGGATCACTCATCGACGTGCCGCTGGCTCGGCGGGGTCGGCGGCGTTGCGCAGCTCCGGGTCCTTCGACGCGGCGGCGAGCGCCAGCACGGAGCGCGCGCGCGCATCACTGCTCCAACCACTGGCAAGCGCCATCACCGCGGCCACGACCTCGAGCGAGCGGGGCGGGAGCTTGGCCCGCCCGCGCCAGGTCGTGCCGCCATCCGCCAGGGTTAGGAGCGCCGTCAAAGCGCCGGGGTGGCGCGAGCGCCCCAGCACCTTGATCGCGAGCACCCGGATGTCGGAGGGTGCGCGCGCGTCGTTGGCCAGGTCCGCGATCAGTGGGACCGCCGGCGACGGACAGCTGTCCAGCGCGGCGCTCAGGGCGAGACGCGCCGTCCGGGGATCCGGATCGCGCAGCGCGCCGAGCAACGTGCGCTCGCGCTCGACGGGGACTTTGAGCGCGAGCTTCAATGCCTCACGCCGCACTCTCGCGTCGGCGTGGTCCACGAATTGGGTGCTGGAGAACCCGTCCGGCAACGCCGGGAGGGCATCCAGCACGATGAGCAGATTGCGGACGACGAACCACGGATGCTCGCCGGCCAGCCGCGCCACCACCGCGGCCCCCACTTCGCGTGGCGCGCGCGCCAGTCGATCGAGCAGGCCCCGACGCGTTGTGCGCGACTCGGAGGTCGCGAGCGCGTCGAGCAGCGTCTCGAACGCCGGAACCGGGAGCCGCGGCAGCAGACGGTCGAGGGTGCCGAAATCGGGGGGCTCGCTCTGGGTGAGGCGACGTACGGTCTCGGGCGCAGTGACGCGCGCCCACACCGGCCCCACGTCGGCGCCGCCCGGCGGGGGGGGCGCATGCTCCAACACGTCCACCAGCGTCGCGACGCCACCGCCCTCCAGCAGCCGCCCGACGGCCCGCCACGCGCCGGGGCCGAGCACACCGACCTCCAGGCCGGTTTGCAGCAAGCGCACCGGCTCCGCCTCGTTATTCGCATCACTCGCGGGCTGCGAGCGGCCCAACCCCCTCCCGGCCATCCGTTGCAACGCGCGTGTATACGGGTCGGGGTTCGGGTCGTCGAGGGTCCAGCCAGTGAGGAGGTCGCGGACCTGATCGCGCAGCGCCTCGTCCGCCTGCGGGCGCGCGGCTCCGGTCCCCTGCTCCGCGTGGGCCGCGAGCTTCGACAGCATCCGCACCAGCGGCTCCGACACCGTCTTGCGCGACGCATCGGCCATCGCGCGCACGATTTCCAGGACGGCGTCCACCGCGAGCCCATGAGTCGCGTCGATCGCGAACTTCGTCCGCTGGGCCGCGTCCCCCCCCATCTCGATCAGCCGCCGCAAGGTCTCGGGCTGGAGCGCGCCGACCAACTTGGACGTGCGGCGCCGCAGCGAGACGGCCTCGGCTCCCCCCGCGTCTTTCAATTCATCGGCGATCTGGAGCAGGTAGCCCACGATTACCTGGTCGTAGGCAGCGTTCTTGGGGTGGCCGTCGATCGCGCGGGCGATCACCGCCGGCTCGGTTGGAGGAGCCGCGGCGTCCTCGCCCACAGATTCTGCGACGAGCGCCGCACGGGCCAGGCCCAGCCATAGCTGCGCGGCGTGGGCGCCCCGGGCGCGGCCGCCGTCGTCCGCACCCTGTTCCTGCGGGGGCGCATCCGGCTCGTCCAGGAGCTCCAGGCGCTCGTAGGTGAGCGAGTGCAACCGGATGTGCTCCCACGCCCGCAGCCGCTCGGGGGGGCCCAGGCCGAGCGGCTCCCCCGTACGGTCCGCCTCGGTCGCGAGCGTGCGCAGGGCGTCGGCGACCTCCGAAGCGCGAATCCCTCGATGGAAGGTGACCGCCCCGAGGTGGTGGCGGTGCAGC
>DATHDT010000117.1:0-3413 GCA_035318905.1 Gemmatimonadales bacterium
CGGCAGTTTGTGCATGACGGCGCGGAGCTTCATGGCCAGCGGCCGGCCGCGCATGACGCCCGCCGCCTACGCGGACTCGATGCGCATCATCGCCCGGCAACTGGTCGTCCGGATCGATTCGATCGTCAAGTTCCTGCCCACCTGCGAGACGACGGCCGGCAAGAAGCCCGCCTCGGTCGCGGCCGATCTCCTCAACCGGATGCGCGCGTACGAGACTGCGCTGGCCGCATTCCGCACGGCGTTGGCCCCGCTGCGAGCGGACAGTATTAAGACTCCAAGTTAAGACACTACAACTACTTACCGCTGTCCTTCTGCCACTCTCGCAATAGCCCGTCGACCGCCTGTTTCGTGTCGTCGAACTTGAGGCCCGCGCGCGCCGCCTGAAGCGCGGGCTGCGCAAGCTCACGCCGCAACGTGAACTGGAACGCCTCGAGCGCCCACCCGCGCACGACGGTCCGGTCGTCGTTCAGCAGTTTCGCGAGCAGGCCGAGCGCGCGCACGCTGCCGCGGCCCGCCAGCGCCGCCAGCACGTGCGGGGCAAAATGGTGATCGCCCACGTGAGCGTTCACCGAGTCGACCATCGTGGTGTCACCCGAGCGGGCGATCGCCCGGTATGCCGAATTCTGAATCTCGTCCCGGTAGGAGGGGGTGAGCAGCGCCTGCAGCAAGAACGGGCGACGGCCTGCGGAATCGGTCTGCGCGATCGCGACCACCGCAGCGGCGCGCACCGCGGAACTCGAGTCACTCGTCCACGCCTGGCGGGCGAGGGTGGCCGCCTGCGCGCCGCCCACGTTGCCGAGCGCCTCGACCACGGCGGCCCGGACCTGCGCCGAGGTGTCCTTCAGCGCCGCTTGCAGCGGCGGGAGCGCCGCGACCGCCGGGAACTCGGCCAGCGCCTGCACCGCGGCGGCGCGAGTGAGAAAGTAGTCGGAACTCGCGGCGGCCTTGGCGAGCGCCCCGGCGGCCAGCGGATCGTTCGGACGCTGGCCCAGCTGCGCGATGACCCAGTGCCGATTCCACAGGTCGGCATCCCGTTCGAGTTGCACGGCAAGCCACGCGGTCGGTTGATCGAAGGTCAGGCGCTTGAGAATCGCGTTGCCGTCGTCGAAGATCACCATCGTGGGGGCGCGTTTCACCTCGCGTACTACGATCGTGTCCTGGCGTCGCGAGAGCTCGGCGCGCGCAACCACATCCCCTGTTGCGGTGCCGACGCGGACCGTCACGGGCATCCGGAACGCCGCCGGCGTCGTGTACTTGAGGCCGGTGCTGTCAGCCTTGGACGAGTCCTGCTGCGTCTGTTGGACCACCAGGGTGAGGGTCGCAGCGGTGGAGTCGTACTTCGTGGTGACGGTGAAGTCGGGGTATCCCGCCTGGTACATCCACTGGTCCCAGAACCAGTCGAGGTTCTCGCCGGTCGCGTCCAGCACGGCCTGACGCAGGTCGTCGGTCGTGGCGTTGTCGAACGCATGATCGACGAGGTAGCGGTGTACCGACGCCCAGAAGGGCCGGTCACCGAGATACTGCTTCAGCATCTGGAGGACGAGGGCACCCTTCGGGTAGATGTTGTTCGACCCGAGCGCGGCGAGCGGCATACGGTGATCGTCGTCGATCTGCATGAACTGGTTGTATTCGTCGAGCAAGTAATCCTGCGCGACATGCGCCCCGAGCTTCTCGCGCCAGTACTCTCCCGGCATGAACTCGGCGAAGCCCTCGTTGAGCCACATGTTGGCCCAGTTCTCGGTGGTGACGTAGTCACCGAACCACTGATGCGACAGCTCGTGGGGAATCAGGATCCACTGAAACCACGGGCGGTCCTGGTAGTCGTGCAGCCCGGGGAGCCAATCGACCAGCGTGGTGGCGCTGACGTTTTCCATCCCGCCGAAGAAGTCTGCCACGGTCGTTTGGGCGTACTTGGCCCACGGGTAGGCGACGCCCGTCAGGCGCGAGTACACGTCGATCATATCGGGGGTGACCTTGAAGAGCGGCCGCGCGAGCGCCGAGTCCTCACGGTAGACGTAGTAGTCGACCGGGATCGTGCGCCACGTATCGTGGACTTTGACGAGCGGCGCGACGATCAGCGACACCAGGTACGTCGCCGAGGGCTTGTCCTGGCGCCACACGAACGTGTGCGAGCCCCCCCCGTCGCGCAGGGCGACGTCGGAAACGAGGCGGCCGTTGGACACGGCGGTCATGCCACGGGGCACCGTGGCCACCAGGTCCCAGGTCATCTTGTCGTTGGGGAAGTCGTAGGTGGGGAACCAATAATGGTTGTTGTCCTCCTCACCCTGGCTCCAGATCTGGCGGGGACGGTGGGGCCGGCCTTCCGAGTTGATGTACGTGAGCCCGTGGCCGCTCTCCACGACGCCGTGATAGGAGATGGTGAAGCGGACCGTGTCGCCGACGGCGGCTGGACGGGTCAAGAAGACGACCAGCGTGTCGCCGTGCCGCGCGGTTCGCAGCGTCGCATTCTTCACCGCGAGCTTGGCGCCGGCGTCGAGGATCACGGAATCGAGCCCGGCCCGGCGGGCGACGAGCGTGGTCGCGACCTTGCCGTCGAATGACGTCGAGTCCCAGTTGAAGTTCGAGAGCTCGATGCGCTGGTGAATGAGGTCGTAGTCGTGGGAGCGCGTGTAGCGATCGTTGGCCAGGCGCTCGGCGTTCGTTTGAGCGCCAAGGGCGGTGGCGGCGCAGGACGCCGCGACCAGCGAGACGAGCAGCCGCATCGATATTCCTACCGCAGAGGGGGCAGGAATCTACTGGAAATGACTGATCGTTAACGAGTGTTGAGATGATGTCGCCATGATGTCGTTCAGCGATTCGTGGGGATTGTGGGGGTTGTGATTGACAGGCTCTGGGGGCTTCCGTACTTTTGCCCCCGGTTCAAGCAATACGAGGCACCGTCACCGGCTGTCTGCGCATCCGCGAGGACCATTTGTCTCGCGGTTTTTGTTTGAGCCCGTCCCAGGCTGCGGTGGCTTGGGTCGATCCAGATCCGGGGCCGTGCCCCTCAGTGCTGAGGTTTGAACAGTATGGCAAAGGGTAAGGTGAAGTGGTTTAACGACGCGAAGGGCTTTGGCTTTATCGCGCAGGAGTCGGGTCCAGACGTGTTCGTCCACTTCACGGCGATCCAGGCCGAGGGCTTCCGCAGCCTCGCCGAGGGCGACAGCGTGGAATTCGATGTCGCGCAGGGTCCCAAGGGTCTGCAGGCGCAGAACGTCCGCAAGGCCTGAACAGCGGCAGGGATTTCAGGCGACGGGCCCGGGGGTAACTCCCCGGGCCCGTTGCGTTCGGGGTATATTGGAGTCCATGATCCGGTTCGGTCTCGGGCTTTCGGCCAGTCTTTCGGCGCTTTGGGTCCCGGCGCTCCTCGTCGGGCAAACGCCCCCCGCCGCCCGCCCGGCTCCCGCGTCCAG
>DATHDT010000118.1:0-2906 GCA_035318905.1 Gemmatimonadales bacterium
CTGTTGTGACCTACGGTGCCGTGGTTCAGCGCGCCCTCGTCGCCGCGAAGCAGCTAGAGGAACAGGGTGTCAGCGTCGAAGTGATCGACCTGCGATCGCTCTCGCCGGTCGACTGGGAGACGATCGAACAGTCGGTTCGCAAGACGAACAAGGTGATCGTGGCCTACGAAGACTCGCTCTCGTGGGGGTACGGCGCTGAGATTGCCGCGCGCGTCGCCGATCAATGCTTCCCGTGGCTCGACGCGCCGGTCAAGCGCGTCGCGTCGACCGATACCTTCGTCGGGTACGCCCCCGACCTCGAGGATTTCATTCTGCCCCAGGTGGAAGGTCTCGCGCAGGCGATGCGCGAGCTGCATGCGTTCTAGGGCGGCACTCGCCTACAGCCTGCTGTTCTTCCTCTCCGGGGCCACCGGGCTCATCTACGAGCTCCTCTGGGTCCGGGTCCTGTATCAAACCTTCGGCTCCACGATCCAATCGGTCACCACTGTCGTCGCCGCGTACATGGGCGGCCTCGGCCTCGGCGCCTGGCTCCTCGGTCGCCTCGCCGATCGGCGGCCGAAGCCGGCCGCCTTGTACGGCTGGCTCGAGATCGCGATCGGCGTGTTCGGCATCCTCTCGCCTCTTATTCTCGGCTTGGCCCATCGCGTGTACCTCGGCCTCGCCGGAGCGGCGAGCCTCGGCACGGGCGCGAGTGTGGCGCTGCGTTTTGGACTCGCCGCCCTCGTCCTCCTCGTTCCGACCACGTTGATGGGCGGGACGTTGCCGGTGCTCACGCGGGCGTTCATGGGCGACGATCGCGCGAGTCTCCGGCCGTCGCTCGGCCGGCTCTACGGCCTCAACACACTCGGCGCCGTCGCCGGCACCGCCCTCGCCGGCTTCTTCCTCATAGAGTTCGTTGGTGTGCGGGCGAGTTTATGGCTCACGGCCGCGGCCAACCTCTCGATTGGCGCCGCTGCGCTCTGGCTCGCGAAGCGCCCAAGTCTAACTGACCCCGGGCGCCAGCCCGGGGAAACGCAGATCTTGCCTGGCAACCTGCTGCGTACTCTCGCCCTGTTCCTGCTGGCGATCACCGCCTTCGCTTCCCTGCTCGACGAAATCGCGTGGACGCGCGTCCTGGTCATGATTGTCGGTGGATCGACATACGCATTCACGTTGATACTCCTCGTGTTTCTCCTCGGCATCGGCCTCGGCAGTGTGCTCGTCGCACGACGCAGCGGCCCCCGCGCGGAAACCGCCGCCGCCGCGGCGCTCGCGCAGGGACTGACGGGCGTCGGCGCGGGACTGCTGTTCATGTTCTTCGGGCTCCTGCCCGCCTACATCATCGCGGTCTTCCAGATCCCGGCCCTCGGCGCCGTCCCACGGCTGCTGCTCATGGGCATGGCCGTCGGGGCCGTCGTCCTGATTCCGGCCATAGGCATGGGCATGTCGTTCCCCCTCCTCGCCGAGCTCACCGCGCGTGATCGCGCGAGCGGCGAGGACGTCGGCGGGGCGTACGCGCTCAACACGCTGGGTAGCATCCTCGGAGCAACCCTGACGGGCTTCGTCTTCGTCGTGGCCTGGGGCGCCCAAGCGACGCTGCGGGTGGGGCTCGTCCTCAACGGTCTGGCCGCACTGGCCCTGGCGTGGGCGGCGGCGCGCGGGATCGCGGAGGGCTCGCTCGAGGACAAACGCATACGCATCCGGGTTTTGAGCGCAGGAACCCTGGCGACTGTGGCGTTAGTCGTCGCCGTGGCTGCGCCGGGATGGAGCACGCGACTCATCGACCTCGGCCCCACGATCTACGCGCGCGGCCACATGAGCCCCGCCGAGCGGCGCGCCTTTCTCGAGCATCGCGGCGTCCGGCAGCTCACTTTCCGCGAAGGGTGGAACGCGACGGTCAGCGTGTGGGACGGCGAAGCCGGCCGCTCGTTGCGCGTGAACGGCAAGGTCGACGCCTCGGACCGCGGCGACATGGGCACCCAGATCATGCTTGGCCTCGCTCCCGTCGCGGCCCGCCCCAATGCCTCCTCGGCGCTCGTGATCGGCTTTGGAAGTGGAGTCACGACGCGGATTCTCGCCGCCGTGCCTGGGATGACGCGCGTGCGCGTCGTGGAAATCGAGCCCGCCGTGCTCGCCATGGATAGCCTGTTCCACCATGTGAACGACACCGTGCTCGGGCGGCCCAACGTGACCGCGATCGTGGACGACGCGCGCAGCGCGTTGCAGCTGCAGCGCGAGCGGTTCGACGTCATCGTGTCGGAGCCATCGAATCCATGGCTGGCGGGCGTCGCGACTCTCTACACGCCCGAGTTCTTCCGCATCGCACGCTCGCGGCTCTCGGACGACGGTGTCTTCTGCCAGTGGCTCCAGCTCTACCAGCTGCCCTTGCCGATCGTGGCGGGGATCGTGCGCAACGTGCGCGAGGTCTTCCCGTACGTGCACGTCTGGTTCGGCGAGTCGCACGACCTGCTCGTGCTCGCGTCTCCCAAACCCCTTACCTATCCCGACACCTGGATCGCTCGCCTCGTCGGCCCGGGCGGCGCGTTGGGCGACGTCGGACGAGAGTGGCTGAACGTCGACCAGGTGCACGACTACATGGGCCGCCTGCTGCTCGCCGACTCAGGCGTGAGTCTGCTCATCGAGCGCGCGCGGTTCAAACACACCGACGACCGACCCCGGCTCGAGTTCGTCGCGGCGCGCAGTTTCCTTGCCGAGGACGTTCCCGGCGTCTTCGACTCGCTGATGACGCTCGGGGCGGTCCGGGTCGGCGCGGCGTCAGCGTTCTTGTTGGTGCGCACCCTCACGAACCGCCGCTCCGACCCCGCGATGCTCCGCTATCTGGACGCGGTCCGAAAGGCCCAACCGAACGAAATGGATTGGGTGGTGCGGAGCGCGGCCGTTCGCCTCGGCATGGGTGACACCACCCG
>DATHDT010000119.1:0-6322 GCA_035318905.1 Gemmatimonadales bacterium
CCCCTCGGCGACGATCTCGATGCCCCCCAGCCGGGCGACTTCAGCGGGGTCGAGGAGGTCTACGCGAGTGGCGGTTGGCATCGGTGGCGGAAGCTAATGGTGAGACGAATGTCCTGACCACGGGACACAGACGCCAAGACGCCAGGACGCCAAGCGGTTACCAGGAAACAGGTTACAGAACGTCATGGGCTGGCATGGTCCGTGCTTTAACTCCGCTCCACTGGAGGTTTTATGCTCGCTCAACTCGCGTTGCTCGCCATGGCGACGGTGCGTCCAACCCCCGCCATCTATCGTCCTCAGATCGAGCTCTGGACCAACCGGGGCGACGCCGCCGTTTATACCCGCGGCGACCGCGTCCGGGTCTACTTCAAGCTCGATCGCGACGCCTTCGTCACGATCTTCCGCGTCGATACCGACGGACGCGTGCGGGTCCTGTTCCCGCGCGAACCGTGGGAAGACAACTTCGCGCGCGGTGGACGTGAGTTCGAAGTCGAAGGACGGTCGGCCGATGATGCCTTTTCCATCGACGACTATCCTGGCGTCGGCTATCTCTTCGCGATCGCCTCGGCTGATGCCTTCACCTACGATGCCATCGAGAGCGGGGACCACTGGGACTACCGCTCGATCGCCGATGGTCGCGTCCGCGGCGATCCATATGTCGCCATGACCGACCTCGCCGAGCGCATCGTGGCCGAAGGGTATGCCGACTGGGACTACGACGTCGTCTCGTACAACGTCGAGCAACAACACAGTTATCCACGGTTCCTGTGCTACGACTGCCACACGTATGTGAGCTACCCGTACTGGGATCCGTATAACTACTCCTGCATCCGGTTCCGCATCGTCGTGTATGACGATCCCTGGTACTATCCGTACCGGTACTACGGCAGCCGCCGCGTCGTCTACGGGCGGCCGTACCGGGCTCAGCCGCGCTTCATCTTCAAGGATTGGGGTGGCAACCAGCCCAACCGGGATGGGTTCGTCACGCGCGAGCGCGAGCGGCCTGTGAACGACAATGGACGCCGCGGGGTCACCGGTCGCGATGTTGGTGGCATCGGCAGCATTCCCGCGCCCAATGTGCGCGACCGCCGCGATCGCCCCGCTCAGGGACAACCGGGTCAGGGCAATCGCCCAGACAACAGTGGCAACGACGACCGTGGGCAGGGCCGTCGCGAGGGTCCCGACCGTCCCGCTCGTCCAGATGACCGCGGCCGGCCCGATGGCCGCGGACAACCTGGCCGCCCCGAGCCGATTCAGCCCGACCGGCCCGACGACGCGCGGCCCGAGCGGCCGCAGGTGTTGCCCCCGCGCGATCAGCCGCGACAGGTCGAGCCGCGCCGTGAGCAACCGCGTCAGGTGGAGCCGCGTCGGGAGCAGCCACGTCAGGTGGAGCCGCGCCGTGAGCAACCGCGTCAGGTGGAGCCGCGCCGCGAGCAGCCGCGCCAAGCCGAACCGCGGCGCGAGCAGCCCCCCGCCCGGCAGGCCGAGCCGCGCCGCGACCCGCCGCGGCAGGCCGCGCCGCAGCGGGAAGCGCCGAAGGAGAAACCGCGCAGTGAGCCTGAGGTGCGGCGGCGCAAACCCTGACAATTCAAGCTGAAACTGACGCGCCCGATTCGTGGTCATACACGGTCGGGCGCGTTAGCTTTTCCATCCCTTTCATTGTTCTCCGTTCTCCGAGGATCGACTCGTGCGTCATTCATTTCGTGTGCTCAGCCTCCTGCTCCTTCCGAGCGTGCTGGCGGCCCAGTCGCCGGCTTCGGTACAACGGGCGGTGCGGTCCATTACTCCTGACGACATCAAGCGTCGCATCGGCATCATCGCCGACGACTCTATGCGGGGTCGTGACACGCCCAGCCCCGAACTCGAGAAGGTGGCGGTGTACATCGCCGGCGAGTTCCGGCGCTTCGGGCTGAAGCCGGGCGGCGACAACGGTTCATTCCTGCAGCGGTACTCACTCGATCGTGTCCAGTTTGTCGCGGAGAGCTCGACCGCGTTCGTGCACGGCGGTGGGGATGCCACACTTGTCTACGGCCGGGACTTCGCGTTCACCGATAACATGTTCGACAGCGGCGACTACGCGGGAGAGCTCGTCCTCCTGACGGGCAGCATGGCCGCGCCCACGCAGATGGACACGGCGGCGCTCGCGGGGAAGATGGTGGTCGTCACGGCGCGGGTACGCAACCGGGCCGACCGGCAACGCCTGTTCAGTTGGCGTCCCGCCGGCTTGATCATCATGAGTTCCTTATCGGATTCGCTCTGGACCATGTCGGTCGAGCGGACCAACCGGGCCCAGCTCCGGGATCCGAGCCGCAAGGTTGGGTCGCTCGTCGTGGCGACGGTGCGCAGTGCCGCGCTCGCTCCGGTGCTTGCGCGTCTTGGCGCGGACTCGACCGCCGTGCAGCAGGCCGCGCAGGCCGGGGCGCCCCTCGCGGTGCAGGCGCTGGGAGGTGCACAGTTTCACGTGCATGCCCGGATCCGGACCGTCGACCACAGCTCAGCGCCGAACGTCGTGGGCATCCTCGAGGGGAGTGACCCGCGTCTCAAGCGCGAATACGTCGTGCTGAGCGCGCACATGGATCACGTCGGCGTGGGACGGCCGGTGAACGGCGACAGCATCTACAACGGCGCCGACGACGACGCGTCCGGCACCATCTCCGTCGTGGAGGCCGCCGAAGCGTTCTCGCAGCTCCAGCCGCGGCCCAAGCGCTCGATCATCTTCTTGACCGTGAGCGGCGAGGAGAAGGGACTCTGGGGCAGCGCGTACTTCGCGGACCATCCGCCGGTGCCGATCACCGACATCGTCGCCGACCTGAACACCGACATGGTGGGCCGGAACTGGAAAGACACGATCGTCGTGATCGGCAAGGAGCATTCGGACCTGGGCGCCACGCTGAACCGCGTGGGCGCGGCGCATCCGGAGCTCGGGATGCAGCCGATCGACGATATCTGGCCACAGGAGAGCTTCTACACGCGGTCCGACCACTACAACTTCGCGCGCAAGGGCGTGCCGATTCTCTTCTTCTTCAACGGCACTCATCCCGACTACCATCGGCCCAGTGACTCGGTCGACAAGATCGATGCCGAGAAAGAGTCTCGCATCGTGAAGCTCGTGTTCTATCTCGGGCTCGATGTGGCGAACGCGGCCGAGCGTCCGAAGTGGAATCCGGACAGCTACTCGCGCATCGTGACGGCCAACTGATGCGCGCTCATATCGCCGTTGTTCTGCTGCTCGTTCCCGCGGCGGCGGCCGCGCAGCGCGCGCAGACGCCTCGCGGTCCAGCGTCGATCACGACGGCGGACGTGCAGCGCCGCGTCAACATCATCGCAGCCGACTCGATGCGCGGCCGCGCCACGCCCAGCCGCGAGCTCGAGGAAGTCGCGGCGTACGTCGCGGGGGAGTTCCAGCGGCTGAAGCTCCGCCCCGCCGGCGACAGCGGCAGCTACTTCCAGCGCTATCCGCTCGAGGTGTCGCGTTTCGAGCCCGACAGCTCCACGCTGCGTGCGTTGGGGCGCGCAACCGCGAGTTGGCGCTTGGGCCAGGACGTGCTGCTCGTTCAGGGCGAGGCGCCTGAGGGTCAGCAGACTGCTCCGGTCGTCCTCGTGACCGGCAACCCGCTCGCAGGAGGCGTGCTCGACTCGGCGGCGGTGGCAGGCAAGCTCGTCATCCTGTCGTTCGGTCCGCAGTTGAACGCGATCGCCGGAAAACTGCTGCCCCTCAATCCGTTGGCCATCCTCTTGGTGGGCGATCTGCCCGACTCATTGTGGATGCAGTTCCCGGGACGCGAGGGCGGCATCCGCGTCCGCAACCCGAATGAGGGGGGCGGCCTGAACATTCCGCCCGTCTTCGCGACACGCATCGGCACGCTGGGACCGTGGCTCGCCGGCGCCGGCGTCAGCCCGGACTCCCTCGCGCCGTGGAGTCGGGCGGCGCTGAAGGCCCGGCCCGTGGCCGACGAAACGATCCAGATCAACGTCTGGCAGCGTTTGGTCGAACGCACGACCGCGCCCAACGTCGTGGGGATTCTCGAGGGCTCGGATCCATCGTTGCGGAGCGAATACGTCGTCTACTCGGCGCACATGGATCACATCGGCACGCCGGGCGACGGCATGGGGTGCACGGCCCAGGGCGCCGACTCGATCTGCAATGGCGCCGACGACGATGGTTCCGGCACCGTGGCCGTCCTCGAGCTCGCCGAGGCGTTCGCGACCGCGGCGGAGCGGCCCAAGCGGTCCGTGGTGTTCATGACGGTCAGCGGCGAAGAGCGGGGCCTCTGGGGCAGCGCCTACTTCACCGATCACCCGACGGTGTCGCTGGCGAGCGTGGTCGCGGACCTGAACACCGACATGGTCGGCCGCAACGCGCCGGACACGATGGCGGTGATCGGGCGCGAGCATTCCGACCTCGGCGCGACGGTCGACCGCGTGGCCGCGGCGCATCCCGAGCTGCGCATCCACCCGGTGGGTGATCTGTGGCCGCAGGAAGGGCTCTTCTTCCGGTCTGACCATTTCAACTTCGCGAAGCACGGCGTGCCGATTTTGTTTTTCACGAGCGGCCTGCATCCCGATTACCATCGGGTCACCGACGCGCCCGCGGCGCTCGACGCGGACAAGGTCGCCCGCTACGCGAGACTCGCGTACTTTCTGGGGATGGACCTCGCCAACTCGGCCGTGCGGCCGAAGTGGAACCCCGAGAGCTACAAGCAGATCGTCGCCGGCACCCAGTAGCTTCGCCCCCGTGCGCGTGCTGATCGTGGAAGACGATCGAGAGCTCGCCGCCTTGCTGCGCGACGGGTTGCGCGAGCACCGCATCGATCCAACTCTCGCTACGAGCTTCTCGGACGGCCGCGAGCAGGCCACGGCCGGCGACTACGACGTTCTCATCCTCGACGTGCGCCTTCCCGGCGGCACCGGCTTCGAGCTGTGTGCGGAGCTCCGACGCAACCACATCACGACCCCCGTGCTGATGCTGACAGCCCTCGATGCCGTGGAGGACCGGGTCCGCGGCCTCGAGGTAGGCGCCGACGATTACCTCACCAAGCCGTTTGCCTTCCAAGAGCTCGTCGCCCGCCTCAAGGCCCTGGCGCGGCGGCGGCCCATGTCGCTCACGCCCGACGTGCATCGCATCGCCGACTTGGAGGTGGACCTCGGCGCGCGCCAGGTGCGCCGCGGCGGCCGCTCCATCAGACTCACGACGAAGGAGTTCGCTCTGCTCGAGCTGTTCGTGCGCCATCAGGGACAGGTGATCGATCGCGCGACCATCACGGCGCACGTTTGGGACCACAACCACGATCCCTTCGCCAACGTGCTCGAAGTGCTGGTGCGCCGGCTGCGGGGCAAAATCGACGACGCCTTCACGCCGAAACTCATCACGACCCTGCGCGGCGCGGGGTATCGATTCGGTACGTGACTCCGCCGCTCGCGCGCCTCCGGCTTCGTCTGACCCTGTGGTACGCCGGTACCTTCACGCTCATTCTGCTCCTCCTCGGGGGCGGGCTCCTCGTGGCCATTCGCCACCACATCTCCCGGCGGCTCGACGACTCGCTGCGGGCGGCGACTGCCGCGGTAGCCGCTGCCACTAAGACGCTCGAGGTCGAGCGCGCTGCGGGGGGCGCGGCCGACGCGGTGGAGGAACTGCACATCCCCGATCGCGTCTTGTACTTGTTCGACGGCAACGGGCACCCGCTCACCCCCCCCACGGTCGACGGATGGATCCAAACAGCGGCGCAAGACGCGGCGCGCACGGGACAACTGGATTTGGACCGCGACGCCCCGGGCGGGCACGCGGTGCGCTTGCACGCTGAGCGTTTCGCCGGTGGATCCGGGGCATCGTACGTCGCGGTCGCCGTGGCTGATCGGATCGAGCTCGAGGACCAGTACGCCTCGCTGATCGGGACGTTCGCGGCGGCGGCGTTCGCGGCCCTGCTGCTCGTCGCGGCGGGCGGGTACATCCTGGTGCGCCAGTCGACCGCGCCGGTCGAGCGCTCGATGGCGCAGATGCGCCGCTTTATGGCGGACGCCGCCCACGAGTTGCGGACGCCGGTGACGGTGCTGCGCACGCGCGCGGAAGTCGCGCTAGGCCAGGAACGCGACCCGGCGCGCGACGCGGCGGCCCTCCAGGCCATAGAACAGGAGGCGGGCCGGGTGGGCACGATCGTCGGCGACCTCCTGACGCTGGCGCGCGCGGACGCGGGAGAGCGTCCCGTGGCGCGCGAGGCCCTCTATCTCGACGACCTCGCCGCGAGCGCGGTGGAGGGTGTGCAGGTGCTCGCCGAGCGGAAGGGCGTCGCGCTCGAGGTCGGCGCGTTCGAAGAAGCAGCGATCG
>DATHDT010000120.1:0-3257 GCA_035318905.1 Gemmatimonadales bacterium
CGAGACCGACATTCGGGCCGTGATTCAGGCGCTGGGGCGCTATCTCCCCAAGCCCGTGCTCGTGGGGGCGATTCAGCCGGTGCGCGTCTCCCTCGAGACGCCGGCGCCTGTTCATCGCTCGGCAGTCCCGGGACTACTCAAGGGTCTCATCGAATCGCAGGGGCTCGAGTTTGCGGAAGACTCCGCCTTCGTGCGGATCGGAAGTCGCCAGGGGTCCTCGGTCCAACAGTCAAGCGGTCCATCGGTGCGTCGAGATACCGCCGCCGTTCAGTTGTTTGTCATTCGGTTGCGCCACGCCCGCGCCGCCGACGTCGCCGCGACCGTGAATCTCCTGTTCGGTGGGGGTGGGGCGTTCTCCGGCCAAGCCGGGCTCGCGACGGGGACGCTCTCTGACGAGTTACGTCGCAATGTTGTGCCGCCGGCTGGCGCTCCGGGCGCGCAGGCACCTTCCAACCTTCCAACCGTCCGACCTTCCAGCCTCTCCGGCGCCGTCACGATCGTCCCCGACGAGTTGACGAACTCGCTGCTCGTGCGCGCGTCGCCGGCCGACTTCGCCGTCATGAAAGAAGCCGTGGACCAACTCGACATCCGCCCGCTGCAGGTCTTGATCGAAATGTTGATCGTCGAGACGCGGCACGACCGTTCCCTCTCTATCGGCGCCGACTGGTTCGTGCCGCCGCAGTCCGTCGACAAGGGGAACGGAACGGGCGAAGCGAGCCTCCTCGGCGGCGGCCTCGGCGACCTCGTCATCAAGCTGCTGAATCTGGGGCGCGCAGACGTGGACGCCACGATCCGGGCGGCGGCGACACGCGGCGATGTAAGGATCGTCTCGCAACCGGTGCTCCTCGCCTCGAACAACCAGGAGGCGCGGTTTCTCGTGGGCTCGCAGCGGCCGTTCGTGCAACTGAGTCGATCGTTGCCGACCGACGGGGCCAGCCGAGACCAGGTGATTCAGTACCGCGACGTCGGGACGAAGCTCACCGTGCGGCCGACGATCAACCAGGACGGCTACGTGTCGCTGTTGATTCAGCAGGAGATCAACCAGGCGACGAGCGAAGTGGCTTTCGACGCGCCGGTGATTTCGACGCGCGAGGCCGTGACGCGCGTGCTCGTGAAGGACGGGCAGACGATCGTGCTCGGCGGCTTGCGTGATCGGCAACGGGACTTGAGTTCGGGAGGCGTGCCGATCCTGTCCGGCATTCCCCTGATCGGTGGTTTGTTCGGAAGCTCGAGCCGGCGGACGAACGAGACGGAGCTGTATCTGTTCCTGACGCCGCGGATTCTGCGGACGGACGCGGATGCGGACAGTGTGACGGCGCCGAGGCTGCAGAGGGGTGGTGAGCGGTGAATACCAACGGACTTCCGCCGATCGTCGGTGTGTCCAAGGCGATCAGGAAGGCTTGCGCGCTCGTCGAGCGGTTCGCGCCGACGGACCTCGCCATTCTACTCGTCGGACCCACAGGTACGGGCAAAGAGTTGTTCGCCCGACACATTCATGTCCGCAGTCGGCGTCGCGGCGAGTTGGTGGATGTCAATTGCGGAGCGCTTCCACGCGAGATGGTCGAGAGCCTTCTCTTTGGACATCGGCGCGGAGCGTTCACCGGAGCGGTGGAGTCGACGGAAGGGCACGTGCAACGCGCCGACCGAGGGACCCTATTCCTTGACGAGGTCCTGGACCTGCCCCTAGAAGCCCAAGTCAAACTGCTCCGAGTGCTGGAGAGCGGAGAGGCGCAGCGCCTAGGGGACGGCACCAAACAGCGCCTGGATCTGCGGATTGTCGCCGCGGCACAGAATGATCTTATGGGGCGACTCGCCAGGGGCGGCTTCCGACGAGACCTGTATCAACGCCTGGCGGGCGTCGTGCTCGAGCTGCCTCCCCTCGCCGAGCGGCCGGAGGACGTGCTTCCGTTGGCGACGCACTTCGCGGCGCGCCAGGGGCGCGTCCTTGAGCCTGACACGCCAAGGGCGCTTGCGGGCTACTCGTGGCCCGGAAACGTACGGGAGCTGCGGCTCACGATTCAGCGCGCGGGCTTACTCGTGGAGAACGGCACGTTGCCCCCGGCGGCGATTCAGGAGGCGATCGCGCTCGGCTGGTCGACCGATCGGGAGGCGAGCGATGTCGACCGCTCGGGGGCCGGGACGCGCTGGGAGGAAGAGCGTCGCAAGCTTCTCGCCACCTGTGTCGCCCACGATTGGCGTGCCGACCGCATTGCGAAGGCGTACGGTATTCACCGAGTGACGCTGTTTCGTCGACTCCGGCGCTTCTCCCTCTCGTTGAGGATGCACCGCGCTACCGCGGACGGAGCAGCGCTACTGTAGCGCTACCGTAGCGCTACTCCCTCGAGACAGACGCGCCCCTGGCGTCATAACTCGTTGTCACAACGAACGAAGGCCGGAGGACGGTGCGGCACGGCGCCTGCCTAGTCGTGGGCAACCCGATTCCCTCAGGTGTTCCTCATGGCCCGTCGCTCGCTGGTTGTCGCGCTTTTCCTCGCGTTCGGCGCTCTGGATGCGTCCGCCCGTGCCCAGTCCGTCACCGTCACTATTACTCCCCCGGGCAGTAACACGGCCGTAACGGGGCCGGTGACCGTGAGTATCGAGTGGTGCGCGGCGGGAGCTACGCTGGGGGACGGGAGCCTGCGGTCGATTGTGTTCAACAACCAGGACGTCACGAACAATTTCAGCTACTCGCCCGGCACCCCAGGCACGTTCTGTGACTCTTACGCTACGTCGACAGGCACGATCACGCTCGTGGGTGGCACGAATCATCTTGCGGCGAGCATTTCGGCGTACTACGAACCACCGCCTCCTCCAACCTGTCCGCCGATCTGCGATCAGCGACCCTCGCGCCCTCCCGTAGATACGCTGCAGCTGACGTCGGGTTTTGAATTCACCGCTGCAATCGGGCCCGCAGCGTCAGCTCCCGGTACCGATTGGGTGTCGGGCAATGGAGACGCGTGGTGGACGGCATACGCCCCATACTATGGTGTTGCCGTCACGCCCGATGGCGCCACCGGTACTTCCCGTCTGCCGGACGCCGGCCCGTTCACCGAGACGTTCAAGGTCCGCAATACCGGCAACGTCGCGACGACATTCACGTTTGCATGTGCGACAACGGCACCTCTCGGCGCAACCTGCACGCCGAGTCCAGGCAGCGTGAACGTGGGACCAGGCGACTCGACCAATGTCGCTGCCTCGTATACGACAGGTGCCCTGGGTGCGGGCACGGTGACATTGACGGCGTCCGGGAGCGGGGT
>DATHDT010000121.1:0-8366 GCA_035318905.1 Gemmatimonadales bacterium
GTCATCGCGCCGTCGCCGCGCGGTCGTTTGGTTTTCGCCGTGGTCTTGGGCCGGAAGTCGGCGGGCGCGGCGGCCATGAACAACGCGTCCGCATCCTTGATCAAGGCTTGCACGGCGCGCGCGAGGTCTTCGGTCGATTCCACGTGCTGGACCTTCACGCCGCTAGGTGGTGCCAGTTCCGTGGGGCCGCTGACGAGCACCACTGCGGCGCCCCGTGCATGCGCCGCCTCGGCGAGCGCGTAGCCCATCCTCCCGCTCGACGGATTGGTGAGCACGCGTACCGGATCGAGATGCTCCCGCGTCGGTCCCGCCGTCACGATGACGCGCTTCCCGGTCCATTTTCCGGCGCCGTTCGGAATTCCGGCACTCCCGACGAGGCGCGCCGCAGCCGCGAGGATCGTCTCCGGCTCGCTCATGCGCCCGGGCCGTTCGCTGGGGCCTTCTGCCAGCGCCCCGATCTCTGGACCCACCATCGTCCAGCCGCGCTGAGCGAGCGTCTTGATATTCGCCGTGGTGGCGGGGTGGGCGTACATCGCGTCGTTCATCGCGGGCGCCGCGAGGACGGGCCCCGTGCGGGCGAGGAGCAGCGCGGTGAGGAGATCGTCGGCCATGCCCATCGCGGCGCGCGCCAGCGTATGCGCCGTCGCCGGAGCGACGATCACGAGATCCGCCGTCTTTGCCAGGCCGATGTGCGCGAGCGCCCGGCCCGGCTCCCACAGGGAGGTCAGGACCGGGCGCCCGGTCAGCGCTTCGAACGTCACGGGCCGCACGAACTCCGCGGCCGAGGCCGTCAGGACGACATCGACGGTCGCACCCGCCTCGGTGAGCCGGCGGGCGAGCGTGCAGCTCTTGTAGCACGCGATCCCGCCCGACACGCCGAGCACGACGTGACGGCCGGCAAACGACATCAGGCCTCCGCTTGGCGCCGCCGCCGGACGAGCCGGTACTTCAGGTTGCCGCGGACCAGCTCGTCGAAGGCGCGCGTCGTCAGTTTTTCCTCCCAATCCACGGAGCGGTCGCGGGGGAAGTCGTTCACGTAGCGCGCGAACTTGGCCGCCACGAGCACGCCCAGGTATTTGTTCTGCGTCTGACCGGCCACTTCCGCCGGAGTCACGATTCTCATGAAATCTCCTTGGTCTTCTTCGTCAGCTCCACAATGAGCGACCGAATATGGTCGATGCGCTCCGGATCCAGCTGCGCCCGGGGTGCCGCGTCGGGCGTTTCCACCAGTTTGTGCACCGTCTCGACTGCCGCGTCCAGGTCGTCATTCACGACCAGGTGATCGAACGCCTCTGCCTGTTCCAGCTCGCGAATGGCTGTCGCCAGCCGGCTGGCCCTTTCCTTGGCCGTCTCAGTCCGTCGCCCTTTCAATCGCCGCATCAGCTCGGCGCCGCTCGGCGGCAGAATGAATACCGCGCGCGACGCCGGGGGCGGATACCGTTTCCGTACTTGCCGGGCGCCCTGCACTTCGATGTCCAGGAGCACGTGGCGCCCCGCCGCGAGCAGGCGATCGACCTCGGCCTGCAGCGTGCCGTACAGCTCGCCGGCGTACTCGGCCGACTCCAAAAAATCGCCCGCCGCCTGCCGGCGCCGAAACTCGTCCTTGGACAGGAAGAAATAGTCTTTCCCGTCCTGCTCTCCCGCACGTGGCGCCCGCGTCGTCCCCGAGACCGAGAACCCGTATTGATTCGGCCAGCGCGTCACCAACGCCCGCGCGATCGTCGTCTTGCCGCCTCCCGACGGGGCGGCCAGGACGACGACGACCGGCTTCACTCCAGGTTCTCCAACTGCTCCCGGAACTTCTCCAGCTCGCCCTTCATCGCAATGACCGTCTGCGTGATCGCGGCGTCATTCGCCTTCGAGCCCATCGTGTTCACCTCGCGCAGCAGCTCCTGCCCGAGGAACCCGAGCTGCTTGCCGACCGCGTCCTTCGAGGCCAGCGCCTGCCGGCATGCCGCCAGGTGCGTCCGAAACCGCACCAGCTCCTCGGTGATGTCCACGCGATCCGCGAGCAGCGCCACTTCGAGCGCGAGGCGCTGTGGGTCTACCTGCAGACCCCCTGCCAGCTCCGCCACCGCCCGCTTGAGCCGCTCGTGCTCGGCGGTGAGTCGCGTGGGCGCCCGCTCCTCGATGGCCTGCGCGCCGCGCTCGAGTCCGTCGAGCCGCGCCATCAGCTCCACCCCCAACGCCCCACCCTCGCGCTCCCGCATCGTCAGGACGTCGCGCGCCGCTTGCTCGACGATGGGCTTGACGTCTGCCCACGTCACCGCGGTCTCGGCGCTCGCGCCGTTCGCCGCGGCCATCACGTCGGGCTGCCGCGCGACGAAGGCGAGATCGACATCGCCCTTGAGTTTCAGCTTCTTCTTCAACTCCTTGGCCGCGGCCACCACCTGCCGGGCCCGGTCCAAATCCACCGCCAACGCGCCCCCGTCCCGCTCTGCCGGCTCGATCCAGCGGGCCGTCACGGCGACGTGGCCGCGCTCGAGCATTTGCCGCAACCGCTCGCGCAGCTCACCCTCGATCCCGGACAGCTCCGCCGGGAGCTTGAGCTGGGGATTGAAGTAGCGGTGATTGACGGTGCGGATGTCCACCCGCAGCCGCCCCCCGAGGACGCCCGCCTCGGCGGAGCCGAAGCCCGTCATGCTCCGTGGCACAGGCGCGAAAGCTAGTCGGGGGGCCCTAGTTCGTGAAGAACCAGCGCGCTCCGTAGAGTTGCAGGCTCTTGGGGTGGCTCAGCCCCTCCACGTAGGTCCCCCGCATACCGTTGGTGTTGCGGATGATCCAGAAGATCGTCACGCCGGCGAGCTGGAACTCGAGGTTCGTCTCCGCCCAGGTGGCGCCTCCCAGACGCAGCTGCGCGCTGCTCGTGTCCTGGCCGCCCAGGCCCCAGCGGCTCCACGATTCGACGGCGACCTCGCCCCGCAAGGCGAAGATGCCGCTCCGATAGACACGCCAGAACTTCGAGTAGAACGACGCCGAGACGCGGGCGTGATGCGGCGGCTCGAAGTCGCCGCCACCGACGACGGGGTCGAAGTACCAACCGGAGAGTGCGACGCCGGGGAGCGGACTGATGCTCGCGTGCGCCGCGAGGAACTCGGTGCGGGGCGTGGGCCCGAGGTGATCGACTGGTCGGATTCCTGCCTCGAACCCGAGTGAGGTGAACGGATCACGCCAGCCGCGCCCGACCTCGACGGTGAACCACGCGCGATCCCAGCGCACCCATGCCGCCACGTCTGTTGTGCGCTGTCGCACGGTGTCGGTGCGGTCGAGTGGGGCGCGCACGTCGTGGTTCCACGCGACTTCCCCCCGCACGCCGAACCCCCAGGGGAGACTGACGCCGGCGCTGAGTTGCGCGTGATCGCCGCTGCGGTCGCCCGTGTACGTGGAGTGCCGCGCCGATCCGGCCAGCGTCACGCGCCCCACGGGCATCCACCCGCCTGCGACTTCGAACTGTGTCGGCGCCCCGACATACCCGAAGCGTCCCGTGACCACGGCACTCGCGCGCGGCCACGTGCGGCTCACCTCGAGGCTGGTCTGGTACAGCGCCCGCTTATCGACCGTGGTGTCCTTGTCGATGGAGCTGGAGCCGATGGTGCCGGCGAATCGCAGGCCGAGACCGTCGCTGCGCTGGGCGGCGAAAATGCGGAACACCTGGTCGCGGCGCTCCTGGCGCCAGAAATCCACGCGACCGGTCTCCCCGCTGCGGCGCCACGCCGAGCTCAGGACCTGGAACGACGCCCCGATCCGTCCCTCCGGATCGACGAACTCCGCCTTGAACCACAGATCGGTGGTGCTGAAACTGGTGGTCGTGGCCGTCGGATTGCCGTCGATACTGTTTTGGTCGAAGGTGAAGGCGACGCCGAACCCGGAGCGCGACCGCGTGGCGTAGCCGCCGCGATATCCCGCGATGCCGAGGTCGCCCGTGGCGACGCCGATTTGCGTCAGTGGCTGTGTCGACCGCTGCCTGGCGGTGACGAGGTAGACGCGCAGCTGTGCGGGCAACACGATGACGTCGATGCGCTCGAGCGGCGCGAGCGGAATGCGCGCGGGGTCGAGCGCGAGCGAGTCGCGTCCGATGGACAGGTACGGCACGCCGTCCCAGTACACCTCGATCGCCGCCGACCCTGCCCCGCGCCCGCCGTACAAGACGGGCTCGGCCTGCCCGTACCAGCCGCCGCGCGCCACGTACACGCCCGGGATGTGGACGAGCAGATCGCTGAGTGTGCGCGCGTTCGTGAGGAGGAGGGAGTCAGCCGTGAACGTGTAGCGGGTGCCGCCGGGAAGAGGCCCCGGGGCGATGGCGGGTGGAAACGTCGGGAGCAGTGCGGTTGTGGTGTCGCGGCGCGGGACGGTGTCGCGCCGCGCGGTGCTGTCCCGGACCGTGGAGTCAACCTGGGCGGCCGCGCCTGCCGCCACGATCCCGGAGAGGACCGCGACGAGAAGGCCCGCCCGGATCAAGCGCCCGCGCGTTTGAGGAGGAACTCGGTGAACAGGCGCACGCCGATCGCCGTCGGTCCCTTGCCCTGAATGGCGCTCTCGCCCTCGGTGTACGCAGTCCCCGCGATGTCCATGTGGACCCACGGGAAACCGTCCACGAATTCCTTCAGGAACCAGCCGCCCGCGATCGACCCCGCGGAGCGGCCTCCCGAGTTTCGCACGTCGGCGATTTCGGACTTCACGAGGTCGCGGTACTCGTCCCAGAGCGGCAGCGGCCAACAACGCTCCCCGGCGCGCTCGCCGGCGTCGCGGACCTCGGCGAGGAGCGCCTCATCGTTTCCCATGATCCCGATCGCGTGGTGCCCCAGCGCGACGACCACTGCCCCGGTCAGCGTGGCGGCGTCCAGCACGGCGGCCGGCTTGAAGCGGCGCGCGTACGACAGAGCGTCGCACAGAATCAGCCGTCCCTCGGCGTCGGTGTTGATGATCTCGATCGTCTTGCCGAGATGGCTCTTGACCACATCCCCGGGTTTTACCGCCGTACCCGAGGGGAGGTTCTCCGTCGCGGGGATCAGTCCGACCACGTTCAGCTTCGGCTTGAGGCGTCCGAGGACTTCGAAGGTGCCGAGCACGGCCGCGGCGCCCGACATGTCGAACTTCATGTCCTCCATGTTCTGGGCCGGCTTGATCGAGA
This sequence comes from Gemmatimonadales bacterium, assembly GCA_035318905.1. Classification (GTDB taxonomy): domain Bacteria; phylum Gemmatimonadota; class Gemmatimonadetes; order Gemmatimonadales; family GWC2-71-9; genus 20CM-2-65-7. The sequence goes on from DATHDT010000121.1 coordinate 5,132, forward strand.
TGCCGCCGGAATCGAACGTGACGCCCTTCCCTACCAGCACCACGGGCGCACCCTGACCGCCTTTATACTCCAGCGCAATAAACCGGGGTTCTTGGATGCTGCCCTGGGCGACGGCGAGCAGCGCTCCCATCCCTTCCTTCTTTATCTGCGCCAGGTCGAGCACCGTGAGTGCAAAGCCGTACGTCTTGGCGAGCGTTCCCGCCTGCTCGGCGAGATAGGTCGGCGTGCACACGTTCCCCGGCTGCATCTGCAGGCCACGCGTCAGGCGGTGCCCCGCGGCGATGGCGTCGCCCACCTTGCGCCCCGCTTCGGCATCCGAGGCGTCCCTCGCGTCCACGACGACCGCGACCGCCTCGAGCTCGGGTTTCGTGTCTTCGCCTTGCTGTTTGAGCTCGGTGAACTGCCAGGCCCCCTGCACCGCTCCCTCGACGACCACCTGCCCCAGCTCGGCGGCGCTCACGCCACCGCGCGCCTCGGCGGCCACGGCGAACGCGAAGGCGCTCACGCCGACGCCGCGGCCGCGCTTCGCGGCTACCGCCGCGGCCCGCCGCAGCGCGTTGCGCGTGACCTCGCCCGCCTTGCCGACGCCCACGAGCAGAATGCGCTGCGCGTTGCCGCTCGCATACATGAGCAGGGCTTCGTCGCGCTTGCCTTTGTAATCCCCCGACGCGAAGGCGCGGGCCACGCCGCCGCCGGCGGCGCGGTCCAAGTCGGCGAGCGAGGCCGGAAGCGCGGTCCCCTGAGGGACCGCGACGGCGAGGAGCGGCGTCTCGATCTGCGCGAGCGGCTTGGCGGCGATCGTGCTCTTCACGTAAGGTGCTCGATGATGGCGTCGGCGAAGGCGGAGGTCGCAACCTCTGTGGCGCCCGGCATCTGGCGCGCGAGGTCGTAAGTTACGCGTCCGCCCGCGATCGCGCCTTCGATGCCCCGCAAGATGGCTGCGGCCACGTCTTTCCAGCCGATCTCCTCGAACATCATCACGCCGGAGAGGATGACGCTGCCGGGATTCACCTTGTCCTGGCCTGCGTATTTCGGGGCGGTGCCATGCGTCGCCTCGAACACGGCAAAGCCATCGCCCACGTTGGCGCCGGGGGCCATGCCGAGCCCGCCGACCTGGGCGGCGCAGGCATCGGAGAGATAGTCCCCATTGAGATTCGGCGTCGCGATCACCGAGTACTCGGCGGGGCGCAGCAGCACCTGCTGGAACATCGCATCGGCGATCCGGTCCTGAATGAGGACGCGTCCCGCCTGCGGTTCCTTGCTCGTCTTTTCCCCGAAGCGCTCCGCAGCGACCGCGTAGCCCCAGTCGCGGAACGCCCCCTCGGTGAACTTCATGATGTTGCCCTTGTGCACGAGCGTCACGGAGGGCCGTCCGTTGGCGATCGCGTACTCGATCGCCTTCGCCACGAGCCGCTGCGAGCCCACCTTGGACATCGGCTTGATGCCGAGCGCGCTCTGCTCGCGGATCGTCTTCACGCCGAGGTCCTGCATGAGGAAGTCGCGCAGCTTGTCGGCCTTGGCGCTGCCCGCCTCGAACTCGATGCCGGCGTACACGTCCTCGATGTTCTCGCGGAAGATCACGACGTCGAGCTTCTGGGGTTCCTTCACCGGGGCCGGCACGCCGGTGAACCAGCGCACCGGGCGGATGCACGCGTAGAGATCGAGGATCTGCCGCAGCGCGACGTTGAGGGAGCGGATCCCACCCCCGACCGGTGTGGTTAGGGGGCCCTTGATGGCTACGCGATGCTCGCGAATGACGGCGAGCGTCTCGTCGGGGAGCCAATTCTTGGTCGCGTTGAACGCTTTCTCGCCCGCGAGGACTTCGCGCCAGGAGATCTGGCGCTTGCCCTTCGAGGTGCGCGCGACGGCGGCGTCGAAGACGCGCACCGCGGCCCGCCAGATGTCGGGGCCCGTGCCGTCGCCTTCGATGAACGGGATGATCGGGTGATCGGGGACGATCCAACGACCGTCCCGGTAGGCGATCTTCGTTGGGGCCATGGTCAGGCGCGTCGGCTGAGGGGGGTCCACGTCCGGTTCATCGCGCCGACGTAGTCCGCGCGGGGCCGGATGAGGCGGTTGTCGGCGTGCTGCTCGAGCACGTGCGCGCACCAGCCGCTGACGCGGCTGACCGCGAAGATCGGCGTGTAGAGATCGAGGGGGATCCCCATCACGTAGTACATGGAGGCGGAGTAGAAGTCGACGTTACAGTAGAGGCCCTTTTCCCGCCGCATTACGTCCTCGAGGGTCTGCTGGATCGCGAACCAGTGCGGTTGGCCGGCCTTGCGGGCCAATTCCTCCGACATGCGCCGCAGGTGCGCCGCGCGCGGGTCCTCGGTGCGGTACACGCGGTGCCCGAACCCCATGATCTTCCTCTTTTGGGCGAGCGCCGCGCGCACCCACGGCTCCGCCTGCTCGGGGGTCCCGATCTCCACCAGCATCTTCATGACTTCGGTGTTGGCGCCGCCATGCAGCGGGCCCGCTAGCGCGGCCATCGCGCCCGTCACGGCCCCGTGCATGTCGGCGAGTGTCGCGGCGATCACCCGGGCCGCGAAGGTCGAGGCGTTGAGCTCGTGGTCGGCGTGCAGGATCAGCGCCACGTCCATCGCCTTCGCGGCTTCGGGGTCCGGCAGCGTCCCCGACATCATATAGAGGAGGTTCGCGGCGAGGTTCAGGCCGCGGCGCGGCGCGCGAGGCTTCTGGCCGCTCCGCAGACGGTGGAGCGCGGCGACGAGCGTCGGGAACTGCGCGATGAGGCGGATCGCCTTGCGGGATTCGGCCGCCGGGGAATCGTCACCCTTGTCGGGGTCGACGAACGCCGCGGCGCTGACGGCGGTGCGCAGCACATCCATCGGGGGCGCCGAGCGGGGCGCCTCCTTGATGATCCGCTGGACCGCCTTGGGCAATTTCTGGGCTGCCTTGATCGCGGCGGTGAAGGTCTTGAGCTGGGCGCGCGTCGGCAGGTCGCCGTACAGCAGGAGGTACGCGGTCTCTTCGAAGGTCGAATGATCGGCGAGGTCGTGGATGTCGTAGCCGCGGTAGATGAGGCGGCCTTCTTCGCCGAACACATAGCAGATCGCCGACTGGTTGGCGACGACGCCTTCGAGCCCTTTGGGGGTGGCGGACTCCAGCACGGCCGGCATGGGTCACCAGTCTACCTACGCCAAACCCAAACCGGAAGCGGGCTTAGACTATGCCTTGCCTGGGGGAGTACTCGTCCAGGCGACGTCGAAGAGGT
>DATHDT010000122.1:0-5486 GCA_035318905.1 Gemmatimonadales bacterium
CGGGTACCTGAAGATCACCGACCGCAAGAAGGAGCTCCTCAAGACGGCGGGGGGCAAGTACATTGCGCCGCAGCCGATCGAAGCGATGGTGAAGCGAAACAAGTTCGTGGTCAACGCCGTCCTGTACGGCGATCGCCGCAAATATCCGATCGTCCTCGTCGTCCCGAACTACGATAACCTCGAACGCTGGGCCAAGGAGCGGAATCTGAGCTACGGATCACACGCGCAGCTGCTCGCGCTCGCCGATGTCCACGCCAAGATGGAGCGCGAAGTGATGGATTCGGTGCGTGAGCTCGCCAAGTTCGAGATGCCGAAGAAGGTTTTGCTCATTGAGAACGACTTCACGATCGAGGCGGGCGAGCTGACGCCCACCCTGAAGGTGAAGCGCCGCGTGGTCGAGAAGAAGTACAAGGATCTCATCGACCGCGCCTACTCGGCCGACGACGCCATCGCCGCGGCGATCGAAGGATGATCGACCTCTCCTACGACGAAGCCGTTCACACCTACATCGGCGCCACGATCATCACTGTGTCCGCCCTGGGCGCGCTGTTCGTGGACCGCCCGGGCAGCCCCGTGTGGCGGCAACACCTCTGGCTGGGCTTCGCGCTGTTCCTCGGCTGGATCGTGATGGGTTCGAACGAGTCGTGGACGCCGCCCGCGGACGGCAACGTGTGGTGGACGCCGATCGTGCACCTCTTGTCGCCGAACAACGCGCCCAAGTCGTGGTGGGCGTCGCTCACCTCACCCCACACGATGCAACACAAGATCTCGGCGCTGTGCATCGTGGTGCCGGCGCTGTGTGAGTGGTTCATTCGGCGCCGCCCCGATCATCCGGCGACGGCCTATCTGCGCTGGGTCGCGCCCGTCGCGCTGGCGGCCGTCGCCGTCATCTTCGTGATCCACCGACCCAACCACCGACCGGGGGGGGGCGGACACGACCACATGGGCATGGTGATGGTGGATCCGGACAAGATGCGGTCGGAGCTGTACCAGCACTGGGTGTTCGCGTCGGCGTTCCTGGGCGCTTCGATCACCGCCACGCTGTCGCGCCTCCCGGCCACGGCGGCGCGCGTTCCGCCCCGCGTGTGGTACGCGTTCATGGCTCTTGGTGGGATTGTCTTCGTAACCTTCCGGGTCTAGCCGCTACTTCTTCTCGCCGACCCAGAGACCTTTCGCAGTCGCCAGCTGCTCGAGCCCAATAGGAAGCTCGGGCTTGTCGTGCAGGGTGACGAACCGGCGACCCCGCAGCAGGATGCGATGAGCCTCGACGAGCCACGGTGACGTGGCGAGATCGGTGCCGACGACGACGCCGCGCGCGATCGCCTGGCGCAACGGAATGACGCCGCCCACCCGCATGAGCGACAGCACGGGCAGCTCCTCGAGGTCGGGCGGAGGATTGACGCCGATGAAGTGAATCCCCGCCATCAACCCCGCGAGACCGGCCGCGAACCGGGCTGCGTCGCCCAGGAGGACGACGAAGCCGCCGGGGCCGGAGAGTTCGAGGAGGGCTTGGAGATCACCGGCGGCGGGAGACGGGATGCGGGATGCGGGATGCGATTTCGACGGGCCGCCCACGCTTCCCGCATCCCGCATCTCACTTCCCGTGAAGTCGATGATGCCGTTCGTGATCAGGAATTCCTTGCGACAAACCGAGCACCCGACGAGCCCGGAGCGCACCATCCGGCCGATCATCTCGCCCGTCGAGAGCACCATCGTGTCTTCGCGGTGCGGCTCGGGGCAGCGCAACATCTCTGTCAACTCAATGTGCATTTAGGGCCTGAATTCAACCCACGTCAGTTTCCCAACCTCGACCTTCACGCGCCGGAAGACCCGCTTGCCGGCGATCTCGACGCCCAGAACATACTCGCCGGCCGGGACGTCGGAGATCGCGAAGTGCTCGTGATACACGGGGTCCGAGTGATTGCGCGGCCCGTAGGTCTCGATGAACGAGAACGGCGTCTCCTGCGGCTCTGGCTTCACGAGGCCGTAGATGCGCGTGCGCTGGACCGGCTGTCCCGCGGAGTCCCACACCTGCCCTGCGACGATCCCGGTGCCGGGAAGCGGGTCGATCCACAGCTCGGGGTTCGTGTTGTAGGGTGGGTAGCGCACCGCGGGATCGACGATGAGCCGAGTGGAGTCGAACGGGGAGGCGTGTACTTCGAGATGCAGGTGGTCGTTCGTGGCTCGGCCCGTGTTGCCGACGAGCGAAATCACGTCGCCCGCTTTGACGCGGTCGCCGACGTGCACGAGCAGCTTCGAGTTGTGGTAGTAGACGGAGAAGACAGACAGCCGTTGGCCATTGGCCGTTAGCCGTCGGTCGTGCTTTACAGCCACGGTGAGCGCCCCAGCCTCCGCCGGCCCCGCGTGCACGACCACGCCATCGCCAATCGCATGGACCGGCGTGCCGTCGGCGTTGTTGAACTCGACCCCTTGGTGCGGCTGGAAGTTGCCGCCCATCGTCGAGCCGAACCGGTACGTCTGGTCGATGTAGGGCTGGTCCGCGAGCGCGATGGGCCGGCGAAACCACGCGTGGCGCAGAGGCTTCCCGCGCGCGACGGGCCCCGCAACCTTGCTCCCGCCGCGCGGCTCGGTCGTGCAACCCAAGGGCTCGTTCGGCAACAGGGCCGAACACAGGCGCGTCCAGGTTTCTCGTCGGAGGTTGGCGAGAACCGCGCGCTGCGCTGGCGTGTCCAAGGCCATACCGTGTGCCGTTGTGATCCACGTTCGCCCGCCGTCATCTGAAAAAAGCACGTTTCGGCGTAGTGTGATTAGACGTATCCCATGGCGCTCACCTAAGAGCAACGCGAGCGCGTATTGGTTGCCGAGGCGCCCCCACACTGAATCCTTCGCCGTCGTCGCCCCCATCGAATCCGTGATCACGCGCCACGTCGCCCCATCGTCCCATGTCAGCTTGATACCATCAGCGGTGGCGATGTACGTGGTGTCGCCAACGATGAGGATCCCGTTGGGTGCGACGTACTGCCACTCGGGGCCGAGCTGGCGGAATTCCCAGTTCTTCCAGGTCTTGCCGCCGTCGGTCGAGAGACCCCACCCGTTGCCCACCGTGCCGTACCACACCTGCCCCCGCGGCCCGAACGCAAATGCGTGAACGAAATCCCACGAGATCGAGTGCTTCGAAGTATCGGACGACGAACGGATTCGCTCCCACGCCCCACGCCCCACGCCCCGCCTTAACACGAAGATCCCCTCGCCGTACGTCCCCACCCAGATCGCGCTGTCGGGCGCGCGGGCGATGGCCAGAACGTGCACGCCCCAGCCGCTGGAATCGGGCAGCTGCGGGACTTGGAGCGCGAGCAGCAAAAGGAGGCCGGTCATCCGCGGGGCGAGTAGATCGTGGGGAGCAAGCGAATCTCCGTGATGTCGATGCGCTCCGGGCGCGTGACGGCGAAGAGCACCGCCTCGGCCACATCTTCCACGCGCATCATGTCCTTGCGTTTCGTGAACCCCGGCTTCTCGTCGGGCCGCACGTCGTTCCAGATGTCGGTGTCCACGGGTCCGGGCGAGATGAGCGTGGTGCGCACGCCCGTTTTGTTCGTCTCGGCGCGAATCACCTCGTGCATGCCGCGCAGCCCGAATTTGCTCGCGGCGTACGCGGTGGATCCCGGAAACCCGATGTAGTCGGAGATCGAGCCGATGGTCACGAGGTGGCCGCTGCCCCGCTCCACCATCCGCGGCACGAGGGCGCGCGCCACCAGATAGGGGCCCGTCAGATTGGTGGCGAGGGTCGCGATGAAATCGGCGGGCGTCGTGTCCGTGAGCGGCTTGATCATGAAGATCCCGGCATTGTTCACGACAATGTCGGGAACTCCGAACTCTCCCACTACCCGGCCCACCGCCCGATCGACGTCTTCCGGACGGGTGACGTCGCAGTGCACGTCGGTGAGGCGGTCCGCTGAGGCGTCGTGCAGGCTGCGCGCGAGACGGACCACGTGCGCGCCGGCGGCGCGCAGTTCGTCGGCAACGGCGAGCCCGATGCCGCGCGATGCACCGGTGACGAGCGCCAGCTTCCCGACGAGACCCGACGTCGTCACAGGCTGTTGCCGCCGTGCACCAACCGCAGGAATTCGTCGCGGGTCTTGGCGTCGTCGCGGAACGCGCCGCGCAGGGAGCTCGTGACGGTCTTCGAATTCTGCTTCTCGACGCCCCGCATCATCATGCAGAGGTGATAGGCTTCGATCACGACACCGACGCCCAGCGGTTTGAGCACCGCGCACAGCGCCTCGGCGACCTGATCGGTGAGCCGCTCCTGGACCTGCAAGCGACGGGCGAAGACCTCGACGACGCGCGGAATCTTCGACAGGCCCACGATCTTGCCGTCGGGCAGGTAGGCGACGTGCGCCCGGCCGTAAAACGGCAGCATATGATGCTCGCACATCGAATAGATCTCGATGTCGCGCACGCAGATCATGCTCTCGTGCTTCTCGTGGAAGATGGCGTCGCCGATCACGTCCTCGACACTCATCTGGTAGCCGCGCGTCAACCACTTGAGCGACGCCTCGACGCGCGCGGGCGTCTGCTGCAGTCCCTCGCGCTTCGGGTCCTCGCCGAGCTGCTCGAGCATTTCGTGCACGAGCTGCTCGAACGGAATCCGTACGACGGTCGGCTCCGTGTGTGACTCGTGGAAGCTGTGCAGGCTCGCGGATTTGATCTTGTCACGTCCCATTTGGTTCAAGTCCCGGTGTAGTCCACGTAGTTACGCTCCGTCTCCCATAAGCGGATGTGCGCCAGGCGCGCCGGCTTGAGCGCCGGCTCGAGCACCCGCCAACACACGACGGCGATGTTCTCCGCCGTGGGGATCAGGCCCGTAAACCAGGGGACGTCGAGGTTCAGGTTCTTGTGGTCCAGGTGCCGCACCAGGCTCTCCTCGGCGATCTCCTTGAGCCGGTTGATGTCGAGCACGTAGCCTGTGGCGGCGTCGATTTCCCCCTCGACCGACACGTCGAGGTTGTAGTTGTGGCCGTGGAAGTTCGGGTTGTTGCACACCCCGAAGACCCGCTCATTCTCCGCGTCCGAAAACCGCGGATTGAAGAGGCGGTGCGCAGCGTTGAAGTGCACCCGGCGCGTCACGAGGCAACGCGGCATCGCTTGTTCGACCTCCGCCACGAGACTAAGTTGGGCCCCCGTGCGACTCCTAAAGCTACTCGCCGCCCTGATGCAGGCGGGAGGCTCGGCGCTCTCGGCGCTGTGGACCTTCCCGAGCATCCTGTTGTCCGCGTTCCTGGTCGCCTGGGGCGCCGAAGCCGCGCAGTTCCTGATTTCCCAAGGCCTCGCTCTCGCGATCCTCGCGTGGCTGCAAACCCTCCCCGAATTCGCGGTCGAGGCGGTGATCGCGTGGGAGGCCGGCAAGGATCCGGAGCGCGCACATCTCGCGATCGCGAACCTGACGGGCGCGATTCGCCTGCTGATCGGCCTCGGCTGGCCGATGATCTATTTCGTGTTCGCGTTCTCGGCACGGGGGCAGCGCA
>DATHDT010000123.1:0-9396 GCA_035318905.1 Gemmatimonadales bacterium
CCGTGATCACGCGCCGCGGGCTCGACGTGAAGACCACCGAGGAGTTCGGTACGCTCGACGCCGCCGCCATCGAGCGGGTGAAGGAGGAGGCGTGGCCCGACGCTGAAAACGCCGACGAGCTCCACGACGCACTGCTGGTGATGGGCGCGATGCCGAACGCGGAATGCGGAACGCGGAACGCGGAATGGCGCGTGGAGTTCGCGAAGCTGGCAGCGGTCGGGCGAGCGGCGGTGATGGATGGCCGGCTCTGGGTTGCTGCCGAACGGGTCCCGATGCTCGAGGCGGCGTTCCCTGGTGCCGGGTGGGAGCCGGTGGTCGCCGTTCCCGAGCGCGATCGCGCGAAGACGTGGACCCATGAGGATGCGATTCGGGAGTTGGTGCGCGGCCGGCTCGAGGTCGTTGGTCCTACCACGGGGGCAGAGATCGCGACCGTCCTCGGGATTCCGGCTGGAGACATCGACTTCGCGTTGGCGGCACTGGAGCACGAAGGCTTCGCGCTGCGCGGGCGCTTCTCGTCGGGCGTGCACGGAACAGAGTGGTGCGAGCGGCGGCTGTTGGCGCGCATTCATCGGTACACGCTGGACCGCCTGCGCCGCGAGATCGAGCCGGTGGCCGCGGCGGACTTCCTGCGGTTCCTGTTCCGGTGGCAGCGCGTCGCTCCCGACGCCAACGCCGAGGGTCCGGAGGGTTTGGCGGCGGTGCTCGACCTGCTGGACGGCTACGAGGTCGCGGCGGCGGCGTGGGAATCGGAGGTGCTGCCCGCCCGGATCGCGCAATACGATCCCCTTTGGCTCGACGGGCTGTGCCTGTCGGGAGAGACGGCATGGGGGCGTCTTACGGCAACGCGGAACGCGGAAGTCGGAACGCGGAACCGCAAGGCGGGCCCGATCCGCACCACTCCGATTTCGTTGTTCCGTCGCGAGCGGGGAGCCGTGTGGCATGCCGCGACGCCGGACGTCGACCCCACCGAGCTGCCGCTCTCGCACACAGCGCGAGCCTTGCTCGCGACGCTCGACGAACGCGGAGCCTCGTTCTTCGGCGACCTGGTGAACGCCACCGGGCTGCTGCGGACGGAAGTCGAGAAGGGGCTCGGCGAGCTGGTCGCGTGGGGACTCGTATCGTCGGACAGCTTCGCGGGCCTGCGGGCACTGCTCGTGCCCTCGGCGCGGCGCCAGCCGCTGAGTCAAACGGGTGGCTATCGGCGTCGCGGTCGCGTGGCGGCATTCGGCGTGGAGACGGCGGGACGGTGGTCGCGCGTGCGGCACCGCTCACCGCTGCCCGACGAGCAGATCGCCGAGGCGATCGCCTGGCAGTTGCTGCGGCGCTACGGTGTCGTGTTCCGACGTCTGGTGCAGCGGGAGAGCCTGCTCGCGCCGTGGCGCGACGTGCTGCACGTGTACCGGCGGCTGGAGGCGCGGGGTGAGGTGCGCGGGGGCCGCTTTGTCGGCGGATTCTCGGGCGAGCAGTACGCGCTTCCCGAGGCGATCGGACTGCTACGATCGGTGCGCCGGGAGCCGGGAACCGGCGAGCTGGTGGCCGTGAGCGGTGCCGATCCCCTGAACCTCGTCGGCATTCTCACGCCGGGGGATCCGGTGCCTGCCGTGGCGGCGAACCGCATCCTCTACCGGGACGGCGTCCCGGTAGCGGTGAAGGAAGGCGCGGGAAACGTCGAGAGAGTGCTGGTCGAGGTGACGCCGGAGGAGCGCGAGCTCCTGCGTACTGCCCTGGTGCGGCGCCGCGTCGCGCCGCTCGTGCGGGCCTACCTCAGCTCTTGAGCTTCGCCAGGTACTTGCTCCGCAGTTTCGCCACCTTGGGCGCGATCACCGCTCGGCAGTAAGGCTGGTTCGCGTTGCGCGCGTAGTAGTCCTGATGGTCGTTCTCAGCCGCGTAGAACGTGTCGAGCGGCACGACCTCCGTCACAATCGGATCATCCCAGACTCTCTCCCGTTCCAAGTCCTTGATCGCTCGCTCGGCCTCGGCCTCTTGTTCGGCCGCGTGATAGAAGATGGCGGAGCGATACTGTGTGCCCTCGTCGTTGCCCTGGCGGTTCAAGGTCGTAGGGTCGTGGATCGTGAAAAAGACGTCGAGCAGGTCGCGATACGCGATCACTGCGGGATCGAACGTGACTTGTGTGACCTCGGCGTGGCCGGTGGCGCCGGTGCAGACGGCCTGATACGACGGGTTGGGAACGCTCCCGCCCGTGTATCCCGACACGACTTTCGTGACGCCGCGCAGCTGCTGGAAGACCGCCTCGAGACACCAGAAGCAGCCCCCGGCGAGGGTGGCCAGCTCGGTCGCCACTAGAGATCGACTCCAAACTCTTGAGCCACGACATCGGTCAGCCCCTTGGGGCTCGCCGCCTGCATCTGGGCATCGAACGCATCGAGAGGGAGAGGCAGGGGCGCGTCCTGACCCAGGCGGCGACAGGTGTCGCGCAGCCACTCGTCCTTCGACCCCGAACGGTCGCCGGGGGGGAGCAGGTGCAGCAGAGAGCCTTCGAGAACCAGGCGCACGCGCGCCGGCCCCTGCGACTCCATCTCCACCTCGGGATAACGGCCGAGCGAGACAAACTCGGCGGGGAGTGAAACGTCGGCGCGAGTCAGCTCGATCTCGAGATTGGCAGGGAGGGGCCGCTCCGCGACATCGCGGACGAGTTTGCGGGCCACGACGCTCATGAGAAACCGTGCCGCGCGGCAGTGATTGGCGGCTACCGCTTTCATCTGGAGCTCTGGCAGGCCATGAAGGGCTAGGCCCGCGGTCGTGAGCTGTCCGCGACCATCGTACTCCCGCGACGCGAGGAAAATCAAGCTGATCGTCTTCGGCGCTTGGCCGGCCCACCACTCGGGGTGCGCGAGGATCGACTCGACGAGGGGTGCGCCCTCGTCCTCGTAGTTGTCTCCCAGCTTTTTCCGCAGCATCGGCTCGAACAACGCCAGTCCTTGACCATCGCGGAAGGCGGCGCTCGCCTGTTCGTCCGCCGCGTAAGCGGCAACCAGCTCCTCGAGCCCGCGCAGAAAGCGGGGCAGGGCCCCGGCGGCGGCGACGCGGCTGCGGTGCCGGCGCACGACGTCTCGCACGGCGGTCTGCGGGGCAACCCGCTCCGCGGCGACCTCGGGGCGGTTGGGTACCGCGCTCTCGGCGCTCGAACGCACCGTAACGATCGTGCGGCCGTCTTCGAGCCAGGACTGGAGCGCCAGGGACGACGCAGCGCCGAGCCGGAACCAGATGGCTCCGATGGTGCCGTCGGCGGCGAGACCGAGTCGTACAAAGACGTTCTTGTCGGGATGGTTGCGACTGAACGATGCATCATCGAAGTCGCCTAACGACGCGATGCCCTCTCCCGCCAGGTCCCGCTCGGTCCCGTCGTAATACGCGGCGTCGTGGTCGGGATAATCGGCGGCCCGCACCGGACGATACTCCGTGCGGTGATCGACGAGCGTGCGAACGCTTTTCACGATCCTGCGCGCCGCTTCATCGATCTGTTGCTGGAGCTCGACGAGGTCCTGGAAGGTGTCTTCGGGGTTCTCGAGGGACATCGCTCAGTGGTTCGCGAGGTAGCGGAGCACCAGCTGATTGTAGTACGACGGATTGCTTCTGTTCATCCAATGCCCGGCCCCTGGAACCGTGGCGCTCGAATCGTTCTGCAGGCAACGTGCGAGCTCGGCGTTGATGGCGCGAAATACGGCTGGGCTGCGGTCGCCGCTCACGAGCAGTACGCCCATGTGGAGCGCCCCGAGGTCAGCGCACGACACGGGCGGCATGTATTGCGTGCGGTTCGCCTCCATCTCGCGGCGCAGCTCGAACGCGTGACTGAGCAGCGCCCCACCGGGCGCGGCGAGGCCCTCACCTCTGAGAAACGCCGCCAGGGCGCCGACCGAGTCCCGGCGCGAGAATGCGGCCCGCGCGGGATCGAGCGCGTTGGCGACGTAGGCGCGGCGCAGCGCGTCGCCTTCGGGCGTGCGCGTAAGCAGCGGCAGGATGGGCGGCTCGCCCAACACGACGGAGCGGACCAGCTCGGGGTGTTCGAGCGCCAGAACCAGCGCCGTGTACGCCCCGTACGACTGGCCTACGACGTGCGCGGGCGCGAGGTCGAGCTGCAGCAGAAGGGCGGCGAGGTCTTCGGCGTGCAGATCCGGCGAGTAGGTCTGATCGTCGTTCTGCGCCGGGTTGGGCGGGTGATAGCGGCGGCTGTAGACGAGGACGCGGTGGGTTTGGGCGAACGTGGCGACTTGAGGGTCCCAAGTTCCCTGGTCGCCGAGGCTGCCGTGGATGAAGACGACGGGCGTTCCCGAGTCCCCCACGACGCGGTAGGCCAGGGTAGTGCCGTTGACCCGGGCCGAGCTGAGGACAAGCGGGGCCGCACGGGCGGCTGGTGCTGGCGCCACGGCTCCTGGAGCCGGTCGAGCCGGGGGAGGCGTGCCGCCGCCGCAGGCGGCGACGAAGCAAATGACGGCGAGACCGAGGCGTGTCATCCGGGAACTCTGCGGTGTGCGCGGCCCCGCCGTCAAGCCAGCTAGATCTCGGTCCTCCGGTGCGCGACTAGACGCAGCAGACCCTTGATGATCGCGTGGAGCACGACGTAGGCGACGATGGCGATAACGATCGGCAGGGCCAGCGTAGCGCCGTCGTCAGCCACAGGACTCGCCACAATCCCCCGAAACATCGCGTAGAAGGGGTTGGTGACACCGCGGATCAACTGCACGAACCCGTTGCTGGAGTTGGCCGCGAGCAACGCGAGCGCGAGTCGAACCAGCAGCAGCGTATAGAGGACGTAGAAAGCGTAGTCGACGACCTGAGAGAAGCGAGCCACGCCGCGCGCAGTTCCGACCGCCCGATCCCTGCTGGCAACCTGATCGATGGCTTTGACACGCAGCTTCCCGGCGACATTGTCGATGCGTCGATCTTCCGCGGCGGTCGAGTGGTCGGCACGCTGAGCGATCTCGGCGTTCACCTCGTGGGCGACGTGGGACTTGATTGATTCCTGCTGGGCCTCTCGACGGGCTTCGTCGACGGCCACCTTGTCATCTTCCATGGGATTCCCTTCGTTAAGTGTCTTTCCGAGGATAGTCCCGATCCCGCCCTCCAGGTATGGCTCGAAAGGGCTAACCCCAATCCTTCGAGCCCGGCGCCACCTGGCGCATGGCCTTGAGGAAGGCGCCGCACTGCAATCCCTCGATCTCCTCCGCCAGGACGTTCACCGTGCCATCGTCTTTGGCGAGTTTGCCGCGGATCCACAGGAATGGCTCGCCCCGCACCGCCGCCCGGTAGCGGTCATAGACGTCGGGCCGGACGATCACGTTGGACATCCCCCCTTCGTCTTCGAGCAGCACGAAAACGAACCCCTTCGCGGTCTCGGGGCGCTGGCGCGCGACCACCAACCCGGCCACCTGACAACTGGCGCCCCCCTCCAGCTCGGAGAGCCGGTTGCTGGCGGTCAGTCCAGGCGGTAGCGCTTCGCGCACCAGGCTCAACGGGTGCGCCCCCGCCGAAAACCCGATCGTGGCGTACTCGGCGAGGAGCCGCTCGTGGGCCGCGAGTCCTCCAAACCGCAGGTGCTCGTGTGGGTGGTCGAGGGCCAGCTCGAGCTGGCGCCGCCCGCGGCCATCGCCGCTCTGTTCGGTTTTGGGGGGCATCCACAGGCCGACCTGCCAGAGCAGTTCCCGGCGCGTGAGTCCGAAGCCATCGCACCCTCCCACCCACACCAGGGCTTCGATCGCGGGGCGCTTCAGGTCCGGGGGCGTGCGGCGCACGAAGTCGCCTACGCTACGGAATGGTCCGCGCCGCGCGCGCTCGAGGACGGTGGCCGTCGCCGTCTCCTCACTCCAGTTGCGCACGAAGCCAAGGCCAACGCGTAGGGCGACGCCGTCGACGGTGCACCACACGTCGCTCGCATTCACGTCGGGGGGGTGGATCTCAACCTGGTTGCGTTGCGCGTCCCGGCTCAGGACGTCGAGCGAGTAGAAGCCCATCGGCTGGTTGTTGAAGAGGCCGACGTAGTACTCGACGGGGTGGTAGTGTCGCAGCCATGCCGACTGATAGGCGAGCAGACCGAACGCCGCCGCGTGCGACTTGGGAAAGCCGAACTCACTGAACGCGATCACCTGTGTGAAGACCTTCTCGGCGGTAGCCTCGGGGACGCCGCGCGCCGCGGCGCCGGTCTTGAACTCCTCCCAGAATCCGCCCATCAGCTCGCGCGAGCGGCGCCGGCTCATCGCGCGCCGCAGCGCCTCCGCCTGTCCCGACGAGAATCCCGCGAGCGCCTGACAGACCTGGAGCACCTGGTCCTGATACAGAATGACGCCCAGCGTCTCGCCGAGACACTCGCGCAGCAGCGGATGATCGACCGGCGGCTCGTAGGGTCGGCCTGCCTCGCGCGCGTGACGCTGCGCCTCGCGGCGCCGCACGTACGGATTCACCGCGCCGCCCACGATGGGGCCGGGGCGCACGATCGCCACTTCGACGGCGAGGTCGCCCAAATCGCGCGGCCGGGTGCGGCGCAGCATCTGGATCTGCGCCCGGCTCTCGATCTGGAACAGGCCGACGGTGTCGCCCGCGCAGATGCGGTCGTACACGGCGGCGTCGTCGAAATCGATGCGCGACAGATCGGGAGGCCGGCCTTCCTTGCGCGCGATCAGCTCGACACTCTCCTCGACGAGCGACAACATCCCGAGCGCGAGGAAATCGATCTTGATGAAGCGCGCGTCGTCGCAGGAATCCTTGTCCCACTGACAGACGACCCGGTCTTCCATCGCGGCGCGCTCGAGCGGCACGATCTCGACGAGGGGCCGGGAGGAGATCACCATCCCGCCGACGTGCTGCGAGATGTGGCGCGGCAGGCCGCGGATCTCTTCCGCGAGCTCGCACAGCTCCTTCCAGAGCGGCGCGTCTTTGCGCCCCGCGAACCCCGGGAGCTGCTCCAGCTCGTCCGCCAGTCCGCCCGACCGCCGGTCCGCCAGTTTCGCCACCAGCTCGATCTCTCCGAGTGGCAAGTCCAGCGCTTTGCCGATCTCGCGCACCGCCGACCGGAGCCGATAGGTGGGAAAGGAGCAGACGAGGCCGACATGCTCGTCGCCGTAGCGCTTGTAGACGCGGCGGATCAGCTCCTCGCGGATTTCGCGGGGGAAATCGAGATCGATGTCGGGAACCGAGGCGAGGGTGTCGTTCAAAAAGCGGCCGAGAAAGAGGCGATTGGCGATCGGGTCGATGTGCGACAGGCCAAGGAGGTAGCAGACGATCGACGACACCGACGAACCACGCCCTCGGCCGGGGAGCAGATTGCCCGACGCGCGGCGGGAGCCGCGGCGCACGTCGGCCGCCACCTCGCGGGCCAGCTCGAACAGATCGTGATAGACGAGGAAGAAGCCGCTGAGCCGGTGATGCTCGATCAGGGCCAGCTCTTCGACGAGCCGTCGTTCGGCGGCGCCCCGGTACAGCGAGTCTTCCGGGTAGCGATCGCTCATCCGGGCGTGACAGAGCTCGGCCAGAGCCTGGGGCGCGGGCGCTCGGGGGGCCTGGAGTGGGCCGCGAAATTCGGGGAAGGTGTAACCAAGGTCGCGGGTCAAATCGAAGGCCCGACAGCGCTCGGCGATGGCCAAAGTATTGGCGACAGCATCCGGACAGTCTTTGAACAGCGAAATGACTTCTTCCAGTCGCCGCAAGTAGAATTCGCTGTTGGGGTTTCGGGCGCGATGCGCGCCATCGAGCGTCGTGCGATTGCGTATCGCGACCTGCACATCGTGCAGTCGGTACCGCTCACGGCGGTGGTAATGAACTTCCCCAGACGCCACGACGCCAAGACGCCTAGACGCCGCGACGTCCATGAGCGCCCGCGTCACCGCCAGATCTCCCCGCACGCGATTCCGCTGCAGCTCGACGAAAAACCGATCTCTTCCGAACAACTCCCGGCACCGCTCGGCGAGCTTGTGTGCCGCGGTGAGCCCTTCCGCTTCGAGGGTCCGCGGCAGCAAGCCGCCCTGCCGGTCCCCCGAGAGCACAATCAGGCCTTCCTGACGCGCCACGAGCGAATCGAATGCGAGCCGCGGGTCGAGACGATCGGCGCCGAGGTGCGTCTCCGTGAGCAGCCGGCACAGGTTCGCGTATCCCTGCGGCGTCTCGGCGAGGACCGTGAGGTGCGCGCCGTCCGTGAGCGTCACCTCGGCGCCGGTGATTGCCTGGAGGCCGAGTGGCTTCGCGGCCTGCGCGAACGTCATCGATCCGTAGAGGCCGTTGTGATCGGTGAGTGCGAGGGCGGCGTAGCCGAGCTCGTGGGCGGTCACGACGAGATCCTCGGGGAGTGAGGCTCCGTCGAGAAAGGAAAACGCGGAGTGGCAGTGGAGCTCTGCGTAGGCGGTCAAGCGGTCTGAACGAACCATTCGCCGCTTCCGAGATCTTGAAACAAGACAACACGCCCACCACCTTCGAGTGTCACCTCGAAGTACCTGCGAGAGATGAGATGTCTCCACCATTCGTCCTCGATTCGCCAGGACTCGAGAACGGATTCGATGACCGCGGCATTTGTCTCTTGACCGCCCGACCGTCGCATTGTCATCGGGGCCCCGTCGGCGTTCAACTCCACCGCGACCAAGCGGGGCTCGTTTACGGCTCGAAGTCGATCAGCGCGTAGCGGCGCTCGGGGAGGCGCGACCATGGTTGGACCTCAATGACGTGATAGAGACAGGTGCGCTTGAGGCGCTGTTGGATTTCGCGCGCGGCACTCTCGAGCGCGCGCCGCTGGCCCGCGCGCGCGGCGGCGACGGCGTCGCGCGCGAAGAGCTGGAGCTCGGTGGTCCCCGGCGCGAACGCGGTGAGCTCGAGGACGAGTCGCGTGACCGCGCCGACGGGTGGCGCCTGCTCGAGTCGCGTTCGGAGTGGAGCGGCGATGCGCGCGCCGTCGGCGGTCGGATCCTTGAGGAGGAGATCGGCGAGCCAGGAGCGGCCCCCTTCGACTTCGGCGACGAGGCGCACCGCCTGCACTCGCCAGCCGATACGGCGTGGGTCTTTGAGCGCGCGCGCGATCAGCTGATCGATGGCGCGCTCGATCAAATCGCGTTCACCGACCGGCGTGAAGAACGTGAGCGCGGCGACGATCGGCTCAGGGGCGATATTCCCGACGACCGGCTCCACGGTGCGTCCCGCCGCGAGCCGCCAGAGCCGCCGCCCCACCGCGCCGAATTGCGCCGTCACCGCTTCCTCGGGCAGCGCGGCGAGCGCGCCGAGGGTGCGGATGCCG
Source organism: Gemmatimonadales bacterium (assembly GCA_035318905.1). Taxonomy (GTDB): domain Bacteria; phylum Gemmatimonadota; class Gemmatimonadetes; order Gemmatimonadales; family GWC2-71-9; genus 20CM-2-65-7. The sequence goes on from DATHDT010000123.1 coordinate 9,230, forward strand.
AGCTGGCGCAAACGACGATGTGTGTCGGGATCGAGGGGCAGGACCGCGATGGGTTGGGCGGCGAGATACTTCCCCTCCCCTCCCGAGGGGACGATCACCGGTTCTCCGGGTTTGGCGCGCGAAGCGGCGACCCACGCGGCAAATTTCCCTCGGCCCCACCCCAGGCG
>DATHDT010000124.1:0-8375 GCA_035318905.1 Gemmatimonadales bacterium
GACATCCAGGATCTGCTCCGCGGCACGGGGCTGGGCGCAGACGCCGCGGTCGTGATGGAAGCGAAGATGATCGAGGCGCTGCTGTCGGAAAAGGCCGAAGAGCGGCGGGCGCTGTTCGAAGAGGCGGCGGGGATCGGCCTCTACCGCGATCGCAAGAAGAGCACGGAGCGGCGGCTGGAGGAGACCTCGGCCGACCTGGCGCGACTCGAGGATTTGATCAGCGAAGTGCAGACGCAGGTGCGGAGCCTGGCGCGGCAGCGCGGCCGGGCCGAGCGCTACGGCAAGATGATCGAGGAGCGATTTGGGGTCGCGTTGACCTTGGTCCGGCGCGAGATCGAGGATTTCGACCTGGCGCTCGGCGCGTTAGGCGTGCGGGCCCGTGAGCTGGCAGAGGCGTTGCCGGCCGCCCGGTCGCGGCTGGCCGACGCCGAGCGCGAGCGGGAGACGCGCGTGCAAGGGCGACACACCGCCGAGGCGCGCCGCACCGAAGTGGAGCGTCGCCTCGCCGACGCGAAACTCGAGATCGGCCGGCTCGACAGCGACCTCGCCCTCGCGGCCGAACGGCTCGGCAATGCGGGCCAGCGCCGTCAGACCGCGGTCGAAGAGCGTACCCAGGGAGAGCGCCGCGCCGCGCAGGCCGAACGCGAGCGCGAGGCGGCCGCCGCCGAATGCTCGGCGGCCGAACGCGATCTCACCACCGTCCAGAGCGAGCTGGGGACGCGCGCGGGCGTCGAGGACGACGTGCGGGGCCGCCTCGCCGCCCAACGCACCGCCGTCCGCGATCTCGAGGAGGTGCTGCAGCGGCGCGCGGAAGCGGCGCGCGCGCTCGAAGGCGAACGGGCGGCGCTCGAGCGTGAAGGCGCCGAACTGCGGGAGCAGCTGTCGCGTGCCGCGAGTGAGCGGCAGTCACGCGAGGCGGCGACACGCACCGCCACGGGCCGCGCCGACACCGTGACCCAACGGGCCGCGCGTGAAGCCCAGGAGGCGGTGCGCGCGGTCGAATCGCTGCAGCACGCGCGCCGTCAGGTCGCCGCGCTCCAAGAGCAGGAGATGGATGCCCGCGCCACGCGCCGGCAGACCGAAGCGGCCCTGGCGCAGCTCGAAGCGCGCCGGGACGCGCTGAACGAGCTCGACCGCGATCGGGTCGGTCTCGCGCCGGCCGCGCAGGCCCTGCTCAAGGCGAAGCAGCAGTTCGGCGATGCCGTCATTGGCCCGCTGGCGGACTTCGTCCGCACCAGCCGGCGCGACGCCGAGCTGGCCGAGCGGCTGCTGGGTGAGTGGCTGCACGCCGTCCTGGTGCGCGATGCGTCGGCGATCGAGGCGATCCGCGCGTGGCACGCCGAGGCCCATCCTGGCCCGCTCGTGCTGCTCCCCTGCGTGCCGGGACCTCGGCTCGCGGCCGACGGCCATCCGCTGAAGGACGAGTTGCGCGTCGACGGACCCGCCGCGGCCTGGGTGCGCGCGCTGCTGGCCGGACACGAGGTCCTCTCGGGAGGTGCGCTGCGGCGCGCGAACGGGGCGGTCTTCCTCGATGTCTCGACGGGCACGTCGGCGGGTCCGCTCCAGCGGCGGGCGGAGCTGGAAACATTGCAACAGGAAGTGCGGGACGCCGCCGCGGCGCGAGACCGCGCGGGCGCGGTCCTCGACAAGACGATGCAGGAGCTGGCGGCGGCCGAGGCGGCATTCGCGGCGGCGGGTACCGCGGCCGAGGGCGCGCGGCACGCCGAGCTCGAGGCAGGCGCGGAAAAGGGTGAAGCGGAGCGCGCCGTGATCCACGCTCGCCGCCAAAGCGAAGAGGCGGTGGCGCAGGTGGAGCGTTTGACGCGCCGGCTCGCCGAGGTCGAGGCGCGCCTGGGCACGCTCCACGCCGAGCTGCAGGAGCGGGAGGTCGAGCGCGTGCGGGCCGACGAGCAGCTGGGCGCACAGCGCGCCGGGCTCGAAGGACTCGAGGCGCAACAGGAAGGCGCCCGCGAGCAGCGCGTGCGCTGGCAAGTAGAGGCGGCGCAGGTCGAGGCGCGGCTCTCGGCAGCAAAAGAGCGCGTCGAGCGCGCCGCGGCCGAGGCTGGCGAGTCGCGCGAGCAGGCGGCCGCGCGCGCCGAAGAAATCGCGCGCATCGAACGTGACAGCGCCTCCCTCACGGCGCAGCGCGCCCAGTGGCAGGACGCGCTGCAGGAGCGTCGCCTGGCGCTCGTGGAGCTGGAGACCGCGGCCAAAGACGCCGAGGCGCACGTCGGCCTCGCGGAGTCCGATCTGGCGCAGGGCGAAGGCGCGCTCGATCAAGCCCGCAAGGCGCTGGAAGCGCTGGGCGAAGAAGAGCATCGTCTGCAGCTCGAGCGCACGGAAGTCGAGGGCCGGCGGCGCGGGCTCGTCGAGCGCGTCGAGACCGAATGGCGCAAGCCGCTCGACCGGCTCCTGGACGAAGCCCCGGAAGTCGCCGGCGACATCGAATGGCTGCGGCAGGAGAACGACCGTCTGCGCGGGCAGATCGACGCGGTGGGGCCCGTCAATGCGCTGGCCGTCGAGGAGCACGCCGAAGAAGTGAAGCGGCTCGAGTTCCTGATGACGCAGCGGGACGATCTCGTGGCCGCGCGCAATTCGCTGCAGCAGGCGGCACGCGAGATCGACCAGACCGCCAAGTCGCTGTTCCTCGAATCGTTCGGCAAGGTGCGCGACAACTTCCGCGGCGTGTTCCAGACGCTGTTCGGCGGGGGCGAATGCGACGTGCGGCTCGCCAATGAAGACGAGCCGCTGGAGAGCGAGATCGAGATTCACGCGGCCCCGCGTGGGAAGCGCACCCAACGCATCCACCTGCTGTCGTCGGGCGAGCGCACACTGGTCGCCGTCTCGCTGCTCTTCGCCATCTTCCTGACGAAGCCCAGCCCCTTCTGCCTGCTCGACGAAGTGGACGCGCCGCTCGACGATTCCAACGTCGGCCGCTACGTCCGGCTGCTCGCCGAGTTCAAGCATCAGACGCAGTTCATCGTGATCACCCACAACCCGCGCACGATGCAGGCGGCGGACGCGGTGTACGGCGTCACGATGCAAGAGCCCGGCGTCTCCACGATCGTCGGCGTCCGGCTCGGTCAGATGGAACCGGTCTAGGCACCGTGCGCCGATTGCTGTGGCTCGCGCTCCTGCCCGCGAGCCTCTCGGCGCAGCGGCCCGCCGTTTCTCCCGTGCTGCCCCGCGTCTGGGCGCGGGATACGGTCATCTCCGCGTGGCTCTTCGTTCGCCCAGGCATTCCCCTCGCGACCACCGCGGCACGTGCCGCCAACCTCGGCGCGCGCGTCCGCGTGCGCAGCCGGTGGCTCCACGCGATCAGTGTCGATGCGCCCACCGCCGCCCTCCGGGTCCTGGCGCAGGATCGCGATCTGCGGCGCATCCAGCCGCTCGGCCGTTTCCGGCTCGCCCCGCATGGGGCATTCGAGACCCCGCGGCCGAGCACGACCGCGCCCGGCGACACCTGCCCGGCCGGCGGTGATCCGATCCTTGGGCCATCCGAGATGCCGTACCGCCTGCTCCGTCTCCGACCCCTGACCGATGCCGGCGTGGACGGCACCGGTGTGCGAATCGCCATCTTCGACGGTGGTTTCGACACGCAGAATCCCGCGTTCACCGACATCACCGTCACGGCGCAGTACGACTTCGTCTTCGGCGACACGATCGTGCGCAACGAACCGGCGGATGTGGCGTCCGCGCACTCGCATGGCACGGCCGTCTGGTCCCTCTTCGCGGGCGACGTTCCCGGGCGGCTGCACGGCGTGGCGCGCGGCGCCAGCTACCTGTTGGCCAAGACGGAAGATGTCAGAAGCGAAATGCGCGTCGAAGAAGACAACTATGTGGCCGCGCTCGAGTGGGCTGACTCGATCGGCGTCGACATCGTGTCCTCGAGCCTCGCCTATCTGAACTTCGACAATGGGTTCAGCTACACGCCGTCCCAGCTGAACGGCGACGTCGCGGTGACGACCGTCGCGGCCGATCTCGCAGCGCAGCGCGGCATCCTGGTGGTGACGGCGGCCGGCAACTCGGGGCCCGGCACGCGAACGATCTGGACGCCCGCCGACGGCGACTCGGTGCTCGCCGTGGGGGCCGAGGACTCGCTGGGGGGCCTCGCCAGCTTCTCTTCGCGCGGGCCGACCGCTGACGGTCGGATCAAGCCTGACTTCACGGCGCCGGGCGTGGACATTTGCGTGGCGACGGGGGGCGGAGCGGTCCGTCGCCTGAACGGCACGTCATTCGCCACGCCGCTGCTCGCGGCGAGCGCCGCGCTCGTCAAGCAGGTGCACCCAACAATGACGCCGATGGCGATGCGCGCCGCGTTCCGCCGCTGGGCGGCCAATCGCTCCGCCCCCGACTCGCTCCGCGGCTGGGGACGCCCCGACGTGACCGCCGCGGCGATATTCCCCATCGGCGTCATGCCGATCGCACCCGTCACGGGGCCGCTGTCGTCGGTCACTCCGACGTTCACCTGGAGCGTCGGCACCGTGCCACCCGCTGCGTCGCCCGTCACGTATCAGCTGCGCATCGCGCGCGACTCCGCGGGCGTGCCGCTGGTCGACACCACGCTCACGAACGTCACGACCTACGCCTTGCGGATCCCGCTCAAGCCGCGACAGCCGCTCCTGTGGCGCGTCGATGCCACGGCCGCGACCGGGGACACCGCCAGCACCGGCGTGATCGGGCCGATCGCCGTGCCGGCCTGGGCGACGCTCACCGCGCTCAGCGACCCGGCAGGCGCCACGACCGATTCCGTGCAGCCGACATTCACGTGGACCTCGCCGGCGGTCGCCGCGCCGCCCGGACCGTTCACGTACGACCTGTTCGTGCAGCGCGTGTCGGAGCCCGTCGCCGACTTCGGCGTCGCGGGCCTGACGGCCACGACCTTCCGCATGCCTGAACCCCTCGAGCGCAACACCGCGTATCATTGGTATCTCGTCACGCACGGGGGAAGCGACACGAGTCTGGCCGCGAGCCAGGGGTCATTCCTCGTGCTCGACGCGTCGACGCCGTCGGCCACGCTGCTCTATCAGAACTTCCCGAATCCGTTCCCGGCTGGCGGCCGGGATTCGACGTGCCTGTGGTTCGATCTCGCAACCACCGGCCTCGTGGAGGTGGAGATTCTCGACCTGCGCGGCAACCCGGTGCGGCGGTTCGTGCCCGGACCAGACTTTCCGCCGATCCTCACCGCCGGCCGGTACGGCCGCGGCCCGGCGGGGGGCGCGACCTGCGATCCCCGGCTTATGTGGGACGGGCGCGCCGGTGACGGACGCCTGTTGCCTGCGGGCGTGTACCTCTACAAGCTCAAGGCGCCAGGCATCGTTCTGTTCAAGCGGATCGTGTTCCGCGGAAAGTGATCATGGACCTCGTCACCGTCGGCACCGGCACCGTCGCTCCCTCGGCCACCCGCACGTGCGCCTGTCACTGGGTCGCCCGCGGCGACATCCGCATGTTGCTCGACTGCGGCGCCGGTTCCCTGCACCGGCTGGCGGAGTTCGGGCTGCCGTGGCACCAGGTCAGCCACGTCGTACTGTCGCACTTCCACCCCGACCATTGGGGCGAGCTGCCGATGCTCGTGTACGCGCTCAAGTACACGACGGCCCCGCCGCGCACCGAGCCGCTCGTGATCCTCGGTCCCCCCGGCGTCGTGCAGCATCTGCGCGTCGTCGCGGAGGCGTACGGCAGCTGGCTCCTCGACCCCGGATTCCCGATCGGCATTCTCGATGTGCGCGATGGCGAGCCCTTCCCGCTCGGCGCCGACCTGAGCCTCGAGACGTTCCCCGTGCCGCACACCACGGAGAGCGTCGCGCTCTCGCTCGTCGCGCCCGAAGGGCGCCTCGTGTACACGGGCGATACGGGGCCGAGCGGTGAGCTGGCCCGGTGGGCATCCGGATGCGACTTGCTGCTCGCCGAGTGCTCGCTGCCCGAGTCGATGGCGATGGACATCCATCTCACGCCCGAGCGGGCGGGCGATCTGGCACAGGAAGCCAAGGCGAAACGCCTAGTCTTGACGCACTTCTATCCTCCGGTAGAGACTTCGGACCCGGCCAAAGGCGCGGCCACGCGCTTTTCGGGACCCGTAACGGCCGCCCGGGACGGCGACCGGTTCACCATCGGAGGGAAGTAGTCGTGCTCATTGTGATGCGGCATGGCGCCACGAGCGACGAAGTGCAGAAGGTCGTGTCGGTCATCGAAGAGATGGGGTACCAGGCGACCTCGATGCCGGGTGCGCAGCGCACCGCCGTCGGTCTGGTCGGGAATGACGGCCGGGTCGACGCGTCGCGCCTCGAGGGCCTCCCGGGCGTGCAGGAGGTCATCCACGTCTCCAAGCCCTACAAGCAGGTGAGCCGCGAATGGCGGCCCGAGTCCACGGTCGTGAAGTTCGCGGGCGGCGTGACGGTCGGCGGTACCGAGGTCGTAGCGATCGCGGGTCCCTGCTCGCTAGAAACCGAGCGGCAGGTCCTCGAGTCGGCGCGAGTCGTAAAGGAGGCGGGCGCCGTGATTCTGCGCGGCGGCGCGTGGAAGCCGCGCAGCTCGCCGTATTCGTTCCAGGGATTGGGGCGTCCCGGCCTGAAGCTGCTCGCGAAGGCGCGCGAGGAGACAGGCCTCCTGATCTGCACGGAAGCGATGGACCCGGACGGCGTGGGCTGGGTATCGGAGATGGCGGACATCGTGCAGATCGGTGCCCGCAACATGCAGAACTTCTCCCTGCTGAAGGTCGCCGGCCGCTGCGGCAAACCCATTCTGTTGAAGCGTGGGATCAGCGCCACGATCGTCGAGCTGCTGCTATCGGCCGAGTACCTGTTGGCCGAAGGGAACCACGACGTGATCCTGTGCGAGCGCGGAGTGCGGAGCTTCGATACGATGACGCGTAACCTGTTCGACCTGACGGCGATTCCGGTGGTGCACAAGCTCTCGCACCTGCCGATCATCGCGGATCCGTCGCACGGCACGGGCCTGCGCGACAAAGTGATCCCGATGGCCCGCGCGGCGATCGCCGCCGGCGCCGACGGGATCATGGTCGAGGTGCACCCGAACCCCGAAGACGCGCTGTCGGACGGCGCGCAGACGCTCTACCCCGATCAGTTCACGCAACTCATGCGCGAAGTGCGGATCATCGCGGAGGCCATCGGTCGCCGCGTCGCAGAGCCCGCCGCCGTCGGGGCCTGACGCCAGTGCTGCTGCTGCTCCTGGCCCTGCAGAATCTGCAGGACCCTGGTCCCGCACTCGACCGCGCTTCCGCCACCTACCAGACGATCCGGACGCTGTCGGCGGAGTTCACGCAGATCATCACCAATCCGATGATCGGCGCGCCAGACACGACTCGCGGCAAGCTGTATCAGATGCGTCCCAGCCGTTTTGCGATGCGCTTTACGCATCCGCGCGGGGACCGGATCGTCGCCGACGGGCGTCACCTGTGGCTCTACACGCCGAGTACGACGCCCGGTCAGGTGATCCGCACGACCATCCCGGCCGCGAGTACGAGTGGCGGGCCGAATTTCATTGGACAATTCGTCGAGCGCCCGCGCGAGCGGTATCGGGCGCGCTATGTCCGTTCCGACTCTCTAGCGGGTCGGGCGACGGACGTCGTCGAGTTGGTGCCAAAGACGGATGACCTGCCCTATTCCAAAGCGATGGTGTGGATCGATCGAGAGGACGGCCTGGTGCGGCGCATCGACATCGAAGAGACGTCCGGGCAACACCGGACGTTGCTGCTCGCCAAACTCGCGGTGAACCGGGGAGTCCCCGGCCGCGAGTTTATTTTTTCCCCGCCGGCCGGATTACGTGTGGTAAATCAGTAGCGAGCGCGTCCGCGACGCGCTCGGCGGTCGCTTCGTCCATCCCGCTCTTCTGCGCCAACTCCAACGCGGCGCGCCCCAGCTCCCGGTACAGCTTCCCATCGTCGAACGTGAGTGACTCGAGGTGCCGCATGATCGTCGCGGTGTCGCCCCGCGCGATGGGGCCCGTCAACGCGTCTTTCGGCTCGATGCGACCCAGATTCTCGAACGTTCCCTCTACGAGCGGCCGCAGCGCCGCCCACGCATCGGCGTCGGTCAATCCGGCATGCCGCAGAAGCCGCTGGGCGATCGCTTCGACGACGACCAGGTAGTTCGACGCAAACACGGCGCCGGCGTGATAGATCGCCTTCGCCTTCGTGGCGATGTGGAAGGGCCGCATCCCGATATCCTGCGCGAGCCGCTCCGCGGCTTGAACGGCGCGCGGCATGCCCTCCACCGCGGCCCACGAGCCTTTGAGGCGCGCCGGCGCTCGCTCAGGCTCTACGATCGTCTGCAGCGGATGAAGGGAGCCCAGGGCTGCTCTGCTCGTTACCAGCGCGCCGAGTGCTTCTTGTCCCTGCGCACCGGAAAGGTGCAGCA
>DATHDT010000125.1:0-3966 GCA_035318905.1 Gemmatimonadales bacterium
CGGCCTCCTTCGCCCTGAAGTGTTCGATGTCTTCAAGGAGGTCGACCACATCCTACATGGCGGGGATGTTGGGGAGTGGGGAGTGGTACTCGAATTGCAAAGTGTGGCTCCGGTGACGGCGGTCTTTGGCAACACCGATGATCTCGGGATTCGAGCGAAGTTGCCGCAGGTAGCGGAGATCGAGCTGGACGGTTTTCGGATCGTGGTGACGCATGGCGATCAGCTGGGGCATCCGACGCCGGCGGCGTTGCACGAGGCCTTTCCGCGCGCCGAGATCATCGTGTATGGGCACACGCACAAGCCGTTGCTCGAGCTGGTGGACAAGACGGTGACGGTGATGAATCCGGGCGGGGCGGGGGCGCCGCGGTTCGGGTTGTTGCCGAGCGTGGGGATTCTGGAGCTCGAGCCAGGGATTCCGCCGCGGGGGAGGATTGTGGGGCTCGCGCGTGGCTAGATCGACTAGGCTGGTCTGGGTAACCCGCAGCCCCCACGTCTTCATCACTACCTCCCGACGCTCAATGAAGGCCAAGTACTTGCGGAGGTCAAGCGCTCAGTCCCGAATGAGTCTTTGGATCGGGCGCCACCCAATCAGGATAACGTGATTATCGGCGAGGGCCTTACGAAACTCGGGGCTGGAAATCACATCAAGGTCGCGCTGGCGCCAGGCGGCATCCCAAACTGGGAAGTTCACGGTGACGGCGCGCATTTCCGCGTCGTCGTGCGCGAGATGAACGAATAACTCGGTGACGCCGGGTTGCAGATTCGTGACGACGCTGAGGTAGTAGTCCTTCCACGCAACGGGCTGCACATCCTGAAGCGGCGAGAAGATCGCATCGGGAAACGGGACCGCGGCGTCCACGTAGGGAAGCAGGTCCCGGAATACCTGCTCATTGCGCGCCATGCGGATGGGCAGTCTGTAGTCTCGTGCCACTTTCCGCAGCACCGCGAACAGCTCCGGCGTGGCGTAGAGCGCGTGCATGTGGGCATCGAGATGCGTGGGTTCCAAACCCATGGACTTGGCGCGCTCGACCTGTGCCCGTATCTCGGTTTCGACTTCGGCGACCTTCGCGTGCCTCGCACATTCTTCGGTCGTGGAGTAGAAGTACCCGTCAGGCCCGACGAGGCTGGGGACGAGCGTGCGCGGCGTCACCGGACCCCAGCGGAACGTCTGCCACTCGGCGGTCAAGGTGAGATGGAGACCCAAATCAGCGTCGGGATGCGTCTTGGCGTAGGCGGCCACTTCGCCGAACCACGGGGCCGGAACCATCACCGTGGCGGAGGTCACGAGCTTGTGGTCGAGCGCGCTGAGACTGGCCTCGTTTTCCGAATGCGACATGGCCAGATCATCGGCGTTGATGATGAGAAGCTTGGAGTCGGCGGGATAGCCGAGGCGCACGTTCAGGGGTTGATCGGCGCGAGGGCCGGTCAGGCCGGCGGTCATGAACGCGGCGCAGAGCCCGGCGATGTAACGCGATTGCATGGTGAGTCTCCGGAGTGGAATATTGGTTGGATTGCGAAGCGGCCCCGAAGGTTGCAGCGCTTGAAGGTGGCGGCGCGCGTAGGATAACCTCCTGTCCGTCGTGGTGGCCACAGGCTGCACAAGCTACGTGGGATGGCGGCCCCTTTCTCGATCCCTTCGGGCATATGTGGCTCGTTGGTGATCGCTCGCCGTTAAGTCCCTGGCGGCGCGCGTAGGTTAACAGCACGATCCTCATGGAGGCCTCATGGCCGATCTCAAATCGCCACTGCGCCGCTCCCGCTCGGACCGCATGATCGCCGGCGTCGTCGGGGGACTCGCCAGGTACTTCGGCATCGATCCCACGCTCGCCCGCGTCATCTACGTCGTCGGCTCCGTGATTTCCGTCGCGTTTCCCGGCATCCTGGTCTACGTCATACTCTGGGCGGTCGTTCCTGAGGGTGACTAGGTAGGAGGCGGGCTCAAGGGGAGGTTATGACCTTATGCGCGCGAGGGCTGGCGTGCAGGGCGCTCGCGCCACAGCCTAAACGCATGAAACACCTCAGCACGGTCGTCCTCGTAGCCGTGGCCCTGGGAGCCTGCGACGCGAACAAGATCGACGGACCTCCTCCAACGATCGTGACGCCGGTCCAACTTCAGTGGCACAGCAGCCCCGGAACGAGTAGCGGTGGGAGCGCCTGTCAGCCCACGATCGACGTCTCGCTTGCCGGTCCAGTCGGCGCGCGACTCACGTGGACCAGAATGGGCATTCGTACCGAAGAATTCGCGTACGACGAGAACTTCGACTTGACGTTCGTGCAGCGCTTCTGGGCGGCGGACGGGTTGGCGGCGGGCGAGTCGACGTCGTCGAACCAAATGGGTTTCAGCTCGGGCTTTGTACACATCACCTACCGCTTCATGTACACGTTGAGTACCACCCCAGGCATCTCATACACCGACAGCGTCTCGGCCCTATGCGAATGACACTGCCAGCGCTCGCGGTGACCCTCACGCTGATGCTCACGGCGTGCGCGGGGACCGAGATCATCGCCCCGACCCTCGGCTCGCTGCGAGTGGAATCCTCCATGTCCGGGACGGACGTCGATCGCGACGGCGTGATCATCGCCGTGGACGACACCACGCAAGTGGCCCTGGCGTCGACTGGCACCTACACGTTCACGGGCCTCGTCGTGGGCTCACATCAGGTGCGGCTCACCGGGATCACGGCGAATTGCGCCAGCAGCGGGTCGCTGCAGCGTACTGTCACCGTCGGGTCGGATACCGCCATCGCCACCTTCACGGCGGTGTGCGAGAAAGTCCCCCTGGCGCCGAACGGGCTCATCGCGTTTGCGCGCGGGGACAGCGATCACACCTGGGATCTGTGGGTCATGAACGGCGACGGCACCGGGGAGACGAAGCTGCGCGACTCACCCGGCGCTACGGAATTCCAGCCGGCGTGGACCCGCGACGGCCAGTACATCCTGTTCACGACCGCGGTGAACGGGGGGTTTGAGATCGCGAGAATCAATCGGCAGGGCACGGGCTTTGTCACGCTCGCCACGTCCGCCTATTCGCCGAGCGTCTCGCCCGATAGCCAGCACATCGTGTTCGTGAAAGAGGTCAACGCGTACGACATCTGGTTGATGAACATCGACGGCACCAACCAGCACTCGCTGACGACCGACGCGGCCTACGAGGATCACCCGACCTGGTCTCCCGATGGATCCCAGATCGTGTTTGAGCGCGGCTACCGCCTGTACGTCATGAACGCCGACGGCTCGAACGCACACAGTATCAGCACGGCCGATGCCATCGAGGATCGGTGGCCCACCTGGTCGCCCGACGGGACCAAGATCCTGTTCACGAGGCGCGGATTCGGTCAGGACCACGTCTTCACCATTCGGCCCGATGGAACGGGACTCACCCCACTCACGAGTGGCCTCGACAACGACGACTTCCCCACATGGTCCGCTGACGGCTCGCACATTCTGTTCTCGAGCGGCCGCGGTGGGATGCTGTCGATTTGGAGCATGCGGGCCGATGGATCGGGCTTGCAGCGTCTGTCCCTAGGTCCGCCGTCCCCTTACGACTCCTATCCGGCCTCGAGCCGCTGAAGTGCTGATCGGAGCGGCCTCGGCAAGCACCGAGGCCGCCGTCGGACGTCTGGCGGGGAGGGCCATCGCGCGGCAGTATCAAACACCATCCGAGCACTCCACCTTCTTGTTTTTGCCGGAGGTCTATGAAACACCTCAGCACGGCCGTCCTCGCAGCGGTGGCCCTGGTCGCCGCCAGCGGCGCTTCCATGGCTCAAGCGCCGGCCCGGGCGCCGGCCCCGGACACGGTGGCGATCGGGTGGGCGAAGCGACTCCTCACGGCCAAGCATGCCCAAGAGGCCTTCATGTCCGGCCTCGATTCCGCGTTCGCTGAACAGCAACGGGAGGGCAGCCCGCAAATGCCCAAAGTCTTTTTCGACAGCCTCACGGCGTACGTGCACCGGACGGCTCCCCAAC
>DATHDT010000126.1:0-11767 GCA_035318905.1 Gemmatimonadales bacterium
GGTCCGAGTCGTCTTCGTGGAGATCAAAGGGAATCAGCGCTGGGTGATGGTCAATCCGGAAATCACGGATGTGGGGTCCGAGGACTTCCTCGTGTGGGACGACTGCTTCTCGTTCCCGAACCTGTTGGTACGGGTGACACGCGCGTATCGCGCCACACTGACGTATCAAGATCTGGATGGCGAGAATCATACGATGGAGCTCGAGGGACCCATGGCCGAGCTGTTACAGCACGAGATCGACCACCTCGACGGCATTCTCGCCGTGGACCGCGCCAGCGGCAACGATCCGTTCTCGTACCGGTCCGAGTGGGAGAAGCTGCACGACGTAGAGGAGCGCTACGGCGCGCCTAAGCCTCGTGAGGTCAACGCGTAGTTAGGCGGAATGGCGACTACTCGAGACAAAGATCTGTGGAGTTCGACTCGCTCCGTCGCGGCGCCGTCGTGCGAACCCGCCCCGTCACCGCAGCCAGGTGCCGTCACTTAAGAACCCTGTAGCTGTATAGGGCAAGTGGAGCGTCAGCCCGGTCCCTACGTGCACGATCTTGAGACCGGTGAAACAAGTCGTTCTATCGGGGCAGCCATAGTACGGGTAGCCGGCATAAAGGAGCCATTCACCATCCGGCGACCACGAAGATCCACGGGTGCGACCGTCGCGGCGATCGAGCAGCACTTGGTGGCCTGTACCATCCGGGTGTATCAGCATGAGGTTCCCTAGGCTGTCGTACGCGATCCATTCGCCTGTAGGGGACCAGCGAGGAAAGGCGCCTGCGACGCCGAGGCTCGTGTCCGCCCCGGTCGCAACGGTTCGCACGCGCAGGATGCCGCCGATGTAGGGGATGTTCCTCTCTCCGACATACACGACGCGCGTGCCGTCGGGAGAGGGAGAGGAACCCCAATACGGAGCGGGACCTGACGTGTATGCATAGGGGCCACAACTAACAGTGTCGGCGACCACGTGCTCGAGCGCCGTTCCGTCGAGGTGGACGCGCCATATCCCCCAGCAGCCGGTCAGGGAGTCGATGCCACTGAAGTAAATGTTGGAGCCGTCGTGCGCGTACCGCGGATAGTATTCACTGCGCATCAGTGGGTTGGTTATTGCGACGTGGGCGTGCCCGGTCGTGTCCATCAACGTCAGACCAGCCGCGCCATCGTACACGAACGTGCCGGTCACCTGCGACCAGTCGAGAGTGCGCCCAAACGACGGGCTCGGAATCGAGTCAAAGGCTGACCCGTCGAGGTTCGTCGCCACGATATAGGCCTCGTTAATTGCGATACGACCCTTGGGTACAACGCTGGCCCACACCGTATCCGTGAACCCCATACCGCTGACGGACACCGATCCGTGACCAATCGCGACGCCCATGGCCTTGCCCGCCCCAGTGATGGAGAGGGCTCCACTGAGGCTTTGATACTGGTATGTGGGCGCTGGCGAAACTGCGACGCGGTTACCATATGCATCGGTGATGAAGGGCCGGAACACCTCCAAGCCACCCACGTATAGCCCCGTGTCGATTGGGTCGACTCGCACGCGGGCCGGTGCGCCCGGCAGGACCTTGAAGTAGAGGCTCACCGATTCGCCGCTCGGCGGGACAACGACAACCTTCCCGGTCCCTGCGTATTGCTTCGCCTCGACGAACACGGATGCCTCACCGTTCCCATTTGTGATCACGGGCAGGCGATTGATAGCGAACCCCGGGTCGTCCAACGCCGCCACCAACACAATACCGTTTGTGTTGAAATACACCGTCTGCCCGGAGAGCGGATTGCCACCGTGGCCAAGGAGTTGGACCGTGAGCGGGGGCGTGAAGGTCGAGAGCACGGTATCGGACACGTTGGCGCCCGAGACGACATGTATGCCTGCGCCGGGCCCGAAGATGTCACAGCCAAGAGCGGCGGCGCTGCCGATCACCGCCGTAACGACGATCACGTATGTGCTGAAGGTCCGAATCCGGTGTGTATTCACGGTGCGACCGGCACCTTCTCGAAAGAGTCCCAGAAAACTCGCTCGGGGAGCTCGCTCGGCTTCGCCATCTCGCCGCGCTTTCTTGTGTCAAAGGATAGGATCTTGGCATCCGGAGTGTAAGCGGTCGGGAGGCACACTATCTGTGAGCAGCCGGCGTCCGCCTAACAAGCGCCTGAAGCGGTCCGCACGCCTAGTCGCATCCGGTTACATTCAACTGCTCATCGACAGGGGTGCCCGCGCACTTGCGGGCTGAGATCACACCCTCAGAACCTGATCCGGTTCGTACCGGCGAAGGGAGTCCGTATGACCTGCCGCACCCAGATGTACCACGCCCGTCAGGGCACGATCACCCCGGAAATGCGCCGCGTCGCCGAGCGGGAAGGCCTGCCAACGGAGACGATCCGCGACGAAGTCGCCATCGGCCGGCTCATCATCCCCGCCAACGTCAATCACCTGGCCCAGCGTCTCGACCCCATGGCGATCGGCAAAGTCGCCTCGGTGAAGATCAACGCCAACATCGGCAATTCCGCGGTCGAGTCGAACATCGACGGCGAGCTCGAGAAACTGCATCACGCCGTGCACTACGGCGCCGACACGGTGATGGACCTGTCGACGGGCGGCAACATCGATGCGATCCGCGAGGCGATCATCGCCGCGTCGCCCGTGCCGATCGGCACGGTGCCGATCTATCAGGCGATCGAGATCACGGGCGACATCACGACGCTGACGGTCGAACACATCTTCGACAACATCGAACACCAGGCGCAGCAGGGTGTCGACTACATCACGGTGCACGCGGGAATCCTGCGCGAGCACGTGGGGCTCGCGCTCGGCCGCGTCACCGGGATCGTGAGCCGCGGCGGTTCGTTGATGGCGTACTGGATGACACAGCACGGCAAGCAGAACCCGCTGTACGAGCACTACGACCGCCTCCTCGAGATCGCGCGCGAATACGACGTCACGTTGTCGCTCGGCGACGGCTTGCGCCCGGGCTCGATCGCCGACGCCACCGATAAGGCGCAGCTCGCCGAGCTGACGGTGCTGGGCGAGCTGACCGAGCGCGCCTGGAAACGGGACGTGCAGGTGATGATCGAAGGGCCGGGGCACATCCCGATGCACCAGATCGAAGTGAACGTGCGCCTCGAGAAGGAGCTGTGTCACGAGGCGCCGTTCTACACGCTCGGGCCACTCGTCACCGACGTCGCGCCCGGCTACGACCACATTACCTCCGCGATCGGCGCGGCGATGATCGGGTGGTTCGGCGCCGACATGCTCTGCTACGTGACGCGCAAGGAGCACCTGGGCCTCCCGAACGCCGAGGAGGTGCGCGAGGGCGTGATCGCCTACAAGATCGCGGCCCACGCGGCAGACATTTCGCGCCGCCGGCCGGGTGCCACGGACCGGGACGACGCACTGTCGCGGGCCCGCTATGCGTTCGACTGGAACGAGCAGTTCCGTCTGTCGCTCGATCCGGCCCGGGCGCGCGAGCTGCACGACGAAGCGCTCCCCGCCGAGTACTTCAAGAGCGCCGAGTTTTGCGCGATGTGTGGGCCGAAGTTCTGCTCGATGCACATCACGCGGGAGATCGAGCGGTCGCTGGGTCTGAGGGAGCCGCAACAGCAGCACAAACGAGAGGCCGTGCCGGCCGACTAAGGGGGAACACCGCATGGACAGGCGCTGGCGGGGGTTGGTCGTGCTTTGTCTGGTGAGCGCGCCTGGTATGCTCCGGGCGCAGGGTGGTCCCGGCCTCTATCGGGGCACGTTGGCGAGCGGTGACGCCCAGCTCTCGACCGGCGAGTACTACGATACCTACGAGTTCCAGGGCCGCGCCGGCCAGCGCGCGGTCTTTGATCTCGTCTCCTCCGCGTTCGATCCCTACATCATGGTCGTCGCACCCTCGGGCGAAAAAAAGGAAAACGACGACTTCAACGACTCGAAGAGCCACTCGCGGCTCGAGCTCGCCCTCGAGGAGACGGGGACGTACCGCGTCATCGTCACGTCGTACGAGAAGGGTGAGGGGGGCGCGTACGAGCTCCGCATCGAAGGCGGCGGAACGGGAGCCGTCGCGGCGGCGGAACCGGGAGTGCGCACGGAGAGCGGCCGCCTGGCCGCGGGCGACACGACGCTGCGGACGGGGGAATACCGCGACGGCTATGCCTTCGCGGGACGGCGTGGCCAAAGCGTCACGGTGGACCTGCGGTCTGCGGCATTCGATACGTATCTCATCGTGATCGACCCCAGCGGCAAACAGCATGAAAACGACGATCACGAAGGGGATTCGCATCGCTCGCTCGTGTCGTACGAGCTGCCGGAGGACGGCACCTATCGGGTGTGGGCCACGTCGTACAAAAGCGGCGAGACAGGCGCCTACGACCTGCGCATCCAAGTGGGGGGGAGCGCCGCGGCGACGGAAGTCGCGGCCAGACCGCGGGTAGAAAACGGCCGCCTGGCCGCCGGCGACGACACGCTGCGCACAGGCGAGTACGTGGACAGTTACATGATCGACGCTCGCCCTGGGCAGCACGTCACGATCGACGTCTCGTCGAGCGCGTTCGACACCTACCTGATGCTCGTCCCCCCGCGCGGCGAGCGGTTGTGGAACGACGACGTCGAGGGGAAGCCGCGCCACAGCGTCATCGAGTCCGACATCACCGAGGCGGGGCAATACCGGGTCGCGGTGACGTCCTACAAGAAAGGCGAAACCGGCGCGTACGAGCTGCGGATCGACTTCGGTGCGCCCCCGACGGCGGCGGGTCCCACGGTGGCTCGCGGGCGCGACCTCGAAGCCATCGCCTATGGCGAGACACAAGACGGCTCCCTCTCCACCGACGATGCGCATCTCAGCGGCGGCGAGTACCGGGACCTGTACGCCTTCGATGGTTCGGCGGGAGACTCGGTCATCGTCGAGCTGCAGTCGAGCGCCTTCGATCCCTATCTGTCATTGATCCCTCCGGGCGAAGCGGGGGGCGACCAGATCGACAACGACGACGCAGACAACCGTCAGGATCTGTCGCGCGTCTCCGTCCGGCTGCGCGCGACGGGTCGCTACCGGATCCTGGCGACCTCGTACGCTGCCGACAAAACCGGGGGCTATCGCTTGTCGCTGCGGCGCGCGACGGGAGGCCCGGTCGTGACGCAAGCGCCCGCGACGACGGGAGGCGGCAGAGTGTACGGCGTCTTCGTCGGGATCTCGAACTACGGGGGCCGGGCCAACAATCTGATGTTCACGGCGGACGATGCCCGCCACATGTACGACGCGATGCAGCGCGGCGCCGGCATGCGCCCCGCCGACGCCGTGGTGCTCGTCGATGGACAAGCGACGCTTGCCGCCGTGCGACAGGCGATCCAGCGCATTGGCAGCCAGGCGGGGCCCAACGACATGTTCGTGTTCTTCTACTCGGGGCACGGCGGCCGCGTCCCGCGCCAGACGTTCCAGCCGGCCGATCCGGACAACCTGGACGAGACGCTGGCCTTCTATGACAACGACCTGACGGACGACGCGCTGGGCCAGCTGCTCGACGGCATCCACGCCAAGGTGACGTTGCTCGTCTTCGACGCTTGCTTCAGTGGCGGCTTCTCCAAAGACGTGATCTCGGCCCCGGGACGGATGGGACTCTTCTCATCTGAAGAGGACGTGACGTCGGGGGTGGCGGTGAAGTTCCGGGCGGGCGGCTATCTCGCCGAGTTCATTGCGGAAGCGGTGGGACAACGGCTCGCCGACGACGACGGCGAGTCGGGCATCACGGCGCTCGAGCTGAGCCAGTATCTCCACGAGCGGTACCGCGCCGACGTGAAGTCGGGCGGTACCGGTGAGAACTTCGTACGGACGGGTGGAGCGCAGACGGGCTACCAGCACCTCGTCGTGGACCGGGGGAGCGTCGAGCCGTACGCGGTGCTGTTCCGCTGAGCGTCTAGCCGCCCCGAGGGAAGGTCAGCGCCGTCGGTGTGGTGAAGTGCATCTCGATGGGTGCGATCTCGATCGCCGCGTCAGTAATCGTCACCGTGTAGCGGTCGGTGACGCCGTCGCGTGTGAACTCGAGCGTGTACGTGCCGATCGCGGTCGGCAGCAGCACCCGGAACCCGGCCGGGCCGATCGCCGTCAAGCAAACCTCGGACGGTTTCGTGACCCGATCGGACACGCTGACGCGCAGCGTGCTGCCTGAGACATGGAACTCGCTCTCCAGCCGATAACCCAAGCAGGGATACTGCGTCGTGGTCTCGACCAAAAGGCCGATCTGCGTCGGTGGGGGCGGCGGGTCGAGGATGTAGCCTTCACGGATCGAAAAGCGCAGCGGGCTGGAGTCGTGTGTCAGATCCACGGTGCCGCAGGCGGCGGCGAACAGAGCGGTAGCAACGACAAGCGTTGTCTTCATGGCGTCCTCTCCCTACTGGCCGCGCACAACGTGCGTCGCGGTTGGGTGTGTAAACACCGACCGCAGCGGCGCGATGTCTATCGTGGTGTCGGACACGATCACGACGTATCGATCGACCGAGCCGGCCCGCTCGAACGTCAGGAAAAACGGATTGTCGGTGGTGACGGGACCGAAGCCGATCGGATAGCTGAATTCGAACGGACCGGTATGCGGTATGCACGGGCTTTCCGGCAGGTCCGTCTGGGTGAGATCCACGATCACCCTGTCTGTGCCGAAGCCCACTTGACGCTGAAGAACGTACTTCAAGCAAGGAGCCTGCTCTTCCGTCCTTACAACCAGTTCGATCGGCATCGGGAACGAGGCCGTCGTATCGGTGACTGTGAATTCACGGATTTCGAAATCGAGAGTGCCAAGATCTCTCGGGTCACTGATCCCACACCCTGCCAGAGAACCGAGCGCTGCCAACACTCCTACCCAGTGTGCTTTCATGGCTCACCACGCGGTTGCGGTAGCGTCGTGAGACCCGGCAGCGGCCTGCAAGTTCGAGCGTAGAAGGTTCAAGCGCCCTAAAGGTCATAACCCTAAGTCTCGACTCGCGCGAACGCCCGCACCGGGAAGCTCCCCATCCCTTTGACCTTAGGCGGCGCCGCGAAGAACCGGAATCCCGCATCAGGCAGCGATCCCAGATTGGTCATGTGCTCCACGATGGCGATCCCGGCACCGAGGAGGATCGTATGGGCGGGCCGAGTGCCGTCCTTGTCGTCGTCGATATTGAGAGAGTCGATCCCCACCAAGGCTGCGCCCGCGCGCGCGAGATGCTCGGCCGCCGCGCGTGTCAGGAATGGATGTTCACCGGCCGAGTAGGTGTCGGTGCGCCAATGCGCGTCCCACCCCGTATGCACGAGTACCGCCTTGCCGCGGACATCCTCGCGAAACCACGTCGGATCGAGGCCGCGCCCCGAGCGTTGTGTGGCACGCACGACGATCCCCTCGAGGTCGGCGACAGCCTCGAGCGCGTAGCCGGCGACGTCGGGACGGTCGCCGTATCGATGGAAGGGAGCGTCGATGTACGTGCCGGTGTTCGCGAGCAGTTCGATCTTGCCGATCTGGAAGGTTGTGCCGGCGGCGTAGCGGGTGCTCGAAGCGTCGCGCGACAGCCAGTCACTGATCGTGGGCGCGAGCAGCCCTCGATACGTCACCATGCCGTGTTCGATCTCGTGACTCAGGTCGACGAGGTGGGCCATATCCGAGCGAGCGCCTTGAGTAGATGACCGTCCGGGGTCCCGCCATCCGGCGCCTCGGCGAGCACGATAGCGAAGCGGCGCCTGAGGAGGGGATCCCGGGTCGCCTGGGAAGCGAATTGAATCGTGAGCGGGATGAACCAGGGCGCCTGGCGCGCCGCCGTGCCGGAGCGGGCGACCGCCGCATACTGCTCGAAGAGGCCCAGGAGAAACGCGCCCTTCGAGGGAAACTGGCGGTAGATAGCGCCCTTCGTGAAGCCGGCCGTCGCCGCCACGTCATCCAACGTGGCCAGCTCGAGGCCCCGTTCGGCAAAGACCGTCAGGCCCGCCTCGATGAGCATGGCCCGAGTCTCGACTTTGCGCTTCTGCCTGATGATTCCCACGCGTATCTACGATACCAACAAGAATCTCTAATGCAACTCCTCGCCATTGACAAAAACGAACGGTCGTGCTTTTTTTGGGCTCATGGTGACTACCAAGGGCGCCGACACGCGCCATGCGGTCCTCGAGCGCGCCGTCGCGCTGGCGAGCAAGGTCGGCCTCGGCGGCCTCACGATCGGTACACTCGCTGACGACTTGCAGCTCTCGAAGAGTGGTCTCTTTGGACATTTCCGGTCGAAGGAAGCACTGCAGATCCAGGTCCTGAACCACGCCGCCGAGCGTTTCGTCGAAGCGGTCGTCCGGCCGGCGCTCGCCCAGCCGCGCGGCGAGCCCAGAGTGCGCAGCCTCTTCCACCGCTGGCTCGACTGGGCGCGCTCGAGCCCGATGCCGGGCGGCTGTCTGTTTGTCGCCGCCGCGACCGAGCTGGATGACAAGGATGGACCGGTACGTGACCGGCTCCAGACACTGCAGCGGGAGTGGCTCGGCGTCATCGCCACGTCATTCCAAAAGGGAATCGAAGAAGGGCACTTCCCCGAGGACGCGGACCCTGACCAGTTCGCGCACGACCTGTACGGCGTCATGCTCGCCTACCACCACGCGCACCGGCTACTTCGCGATCCCAAGGCGGAGGCACGTGCGCGCCACGCCTTCCAGCAGCTCCTTCCAGACCGATGAGCCTGCAGCTCACGGCGACACGCGTCGCCCTGCGCGCGCTCGAGCGCACTGCCCCGCGCCTCGGCGCCGCGCTCGCCGAGCGCCTCTTCTTTACGCCGCCGCGCACGACGCTCACGCCGTCGATCCGCCAAGTGCTGGAGAGTGGTCGCCCGTTCCGCGTCCGCGTGGAGGAAGGGCGGGTGTCTGCGTGGGCGTGGGGTTCCGGTCCCGTCGTCGCCCTGGTGCATGGCTGGGGGGGTCGGGGCGGCCGCATGGCGGCGGCCTTCGTCGAGCCACTCGTCGCGGGCGGCTTTTCCGTGGTCACGTTCGACGCGCCAGGTCACGGGGCCTCAGACGGGAAACTGAGCTCCATGCCCCAGTTCGCCCGCGCCCTGGCGGCCATCGCCGCGGAGGCCGGGTCGCTCTACGGAATCGTGGCGCACTCCATGGGCGGCTCGGCGAGTACACTGGCGATGGCCGGTGGTCTACAAGTCGAACGCGCCGTCTTCATCTCCCCGGCGGCAGACCCCGCCCGGTATGCGCAGGACTTTGCCAAGCTGCTCGCCGTCGGACCTGTCGCACTCGAGGCGATGAGGCAGCGCAGTGAAGCACGTCTCCGCATTCGCTGGTCGGAGCTCAACGTCCCGCGCCTGGCCGCGGGCCTGCGGAGACCCCTGCTCGTGTTCCATGACCGCCACGATGTGACGGTCCCCTACGATGAGGGAGTAGCGATCGCCGCCGCGTGGCCGGGCGCCGAACTCGTAACGACCCGGGGATTAGGGCATCGCGACATCGTCCGCGACCGGGAAGTCGTCGTCCAGGCGGTGGCGTTCCTCCGCAGGGAGAGACCCATCGGTATCTCAGATACCTGAGAGTATCTCAACTACCTGTTTTGAATTTGGCAAGCAGCGTCTTGACTGGGATTTCCGCTAGTCTAGGTTTGGCGGACAAATGCCCTACATCATTGCAGAGCCGTGCATCAATGTGAAGGATCGCTCGTGCGTGGATGTTTGTCCGGTGGACTGCATCTACGAGGGCGAGGACATGCTGTACATCCACCCCGACGAGTGCATTGACTGCGGCGCCTGCGAGCCCGAGTGCCCCGTCACCGCAATTTTCCCCGAAGAAGATACGCCGCCGCAGTGGAAGGACTACATCGCGAAGAACCGCGATGTGTTCACGAGCGCCAACCCGCCCGGCAAGCCGCAGCGGAAGGGTTCCTAACCGACCAGTCGTCCCTCTTTCGCCGCGACCTCCCGCAACCCGGCGACGAGCGCCTGCATCTCCTGTTGGATCCGGTCTAAGTCAGCGCGCGCACGCTGGGGGTCCGCTTCGCCCGCCGCGGAGCGCACCGCGATGCGGTTCAGTGCGCGCGCCTTTTCGATCAGGTCGTCCATGATGGCGCGCAGCCCGAAGTAGCGGCGCCGGTCGTCGTACGAAGCGCGGAAACGGCCGATCAGCTCTTCGGCTGAGACGCTGCGCGCCTGGCGCAACAGTTCCTCGGGGCTGCGCCCGAAGATCTCCTCCTTGTCCCACACCTCAGTCCCACCCGCTTCCGAATACCACAGGCGGCCGCGCCACCACGCCTCGTCCTCGAGACGCAGCCGCACCATAACGCGCCACTGCAGGCCCTCGACGTGGATGTAGCCGACGAATCCTTGCCGTGCCGGCTCGCTGTCGGGGCTCTTCGTGGGAGACATTGGGGAAGCCTACGTCAGCGTACAGCGTCGAGGAAGTCCGCCACGACCCGGCTCGTCGCGAGCGGCTGCTCGAGCGGCGCCAAGTGCCCCGCGGCCGGGATGACGGCGAACTGCGCGCCCGGAATCGCGGCGGCCATCGCGCGCATGACATCCACCGGAGCGATCTTGTCCTCGGCACCCGCTACGGCGAGCACCGGCACCCTAATCGAGTCGAGCATCGGTGTCGAGTCAGGTCTGTCGCGCAACGCGCGCAGCGCTCCCACGAGCCCTGGAAGCGGCGTCCGGCCGATCATGTCCCGTAGGTGCGTCACGACGTCCGGTTGCGCGGCGACCGTGGCCGGCGCGAGCAACTGCGGCAGCAGACGCTCCGCGACCGCGCCGACCCCTTCCCGTTCCGCGAGTGCCGCCATCTCATCCCGCCCGCGCCTGGCCTCGGGCGAGTCAGCGGTCGCCTTCGTATTGCACAACACCGCTGCGCGTATCCGTCCAGCGTGACGACGCAGGAGATCGAAAAGGATGTACCCACCCAACGAAAGGCCGCAGACGACCGCGCGATCGATTCCCAGGGCGTCGAGCACCTGCACGACGTCGTCGGCGTAGCGGGCCACCGAATACCCTTCTGCCGGCGCGCTCGAGGCACCCGCGCCCCGAAGGTCCAACGCGATTCGCTTCCAACGCGAGAACCCGGCCAGCTGGTGCCGCCACATCGTCCGGTCGAACGGGAAGCCGTGGATGAACACGACCGGCGCGCCTTCGCCCCGCACTTCGACGGCCAGCTCGGCCCCGTCCGCCGCCACCCGCAGCGGGTCGCGAGCGGTGCCGCGCGGCCCACCCAGCGCGCGTGACACCTCTTCCGGAATCGGCGTCGGCCGGCCCACGCGGTCGATGCACACGAAAACCAGCGCCGCCTCGGCGATGAGCACCCCGTCGGAATGCCGCTTGGCCACGTGCTGCATCGTGAAGCTCGTCGTTCCCCGATCAGTCAGCACCGTCTCCACGCTGAGCACGTCGCCGGGGAACGCCGCCGCGCGGTAGTCCACGGTCGCCTTGCGGACGGCGGGCCATACGTGATTGCGCTTGAACAGGTCCATCCCGGGGCCCTTCGCGAGCGCATCCCAGCGCGCGCGCTCGAACAGCGCGAGGAACGACGCCTCGTTCAAGTGCCCGAACGCATCGCACTCGAATGGGTAGACAGTCAGGTCGACAGTGGGGAGCGCGCTCACGGCCAGGCAAACGTATGCCAGAAAATGACCCGCTGCTTGGCGGGAATCTCGGCGAAAGCCTTCGCGCCATATGTCGGGTCGAGGCGCAGGCCGTGCGCGGCCGCGGTGAGACGGGCGCGCTCGCCCGCCGGCGAGGGATGACCGTAGCCCGCGCCCAATCCGTCCACCACCTCAATGCGGAGCGCGGAATGCGGAACGCGGAATTGCCGATCCGCAGCCTCGAGGATCCGAG
>DATHDT010000127.1:0-6901 GCA_035318905.1 Gemmatimonadales bacterium
CGCTCCCTGAGACTTCGCAGATGCGAACCTCGGGGGACGCTGCCGGGTCGAAGACGCCGGAATAGTTGAGCTGTTTTCCCACCGGAGGCAGGAAAAAGAAATACTCGGCGCCGGTCGTCAACTTCACGACCTTGAAGTCGAGAGATGGTTCGGTAGGGGTACGCTCACAACCCAGGATACCGACCAAGAGCACGGCAGCGCGCCATACAAGCCTGCTGCGCGAGCGGGTGGCCATATGAGTACAACCTCCAAGCGGGCGCAAGGTGGTCTGACAGTGCCAACAACATTAAGTGGGTCCCAAATGGGACCCGTGATGATCCTCACAGGGTTTTGGATCGCGTTGTGGATCCGCGAGTTACTGGTGGTGAGCGGCATCACACTTCGTGTTAGATTCGGGAGGTTTTCGCGACCGTGGCGGAATTGGCAGACGCGCCAGCCTTAGGAGCTGGTGGGGCAACCCGTGGGGGTTCGAGTCCCTCCGGTCGCACATACGCCGAGACGCCGAGGGGCCCAGGCGCCTAGGTCTAGCCTCGGCGCCTCGGCGTCTGAGCGTCTGGGGTTGAACTCCCAGTTACATTAACGCCAGATATGCCAGACATTCTTGTAAAGAAGACCCATGCCGAAGCCGGGGAAGCGTCACTGGAAGTGACGATTCCCCCCGACAACGTGAAGGCGGCTGAAGAGCGCGCCACGAAGGTCTACCAGCAGCGCGCCCGGCTGCCGGGGTTCCGCCAGGGGAAGGCCCCCGCCGCGGTCGTCCGGAAGAAGTTCGCCGAGGACATCCGTCAACAGGCGCTGCAGGAATTGGTGCAGGAGAGTTGGCGCGCCGCCGTGGAGCAGGAGAAGCTCAAGCCGATCGCCGATCCCCACATCCATAACCTGAAATGGGAAGAGGGCTCTCCGGTCACCTTCGAGCTGCACGTCGAGGTGAAGCCCGAGCTGAAGCTCGACCGCCTCGGCAACTTCCGGCTGACGCGGACGGTGCCGGCGATAACGGAAGCCCAGGTCGACGCGCAGTTGAACGACCTGCGCGCCCAGCGCGCGCCGTGGACCCCGGTGACGGACGAGAAGCCCAAGCCCAAGGACCTGGTGCACGTCACGATCGCGACCCGCGAAGGCGCCGAGATCAAGGACCCCCAGCCCTACCAGCTGGTGCTGGGCGAGGGCCGGGCGATCCCGGAGGTCGAGGAGCGCATCATGACGCTCCTACCGGGGGAAATGCTCGACGCGGTGGTGCGCTTCCCTGACGATTTCGCCGAGGAGGCGAAGCGGGGGCAGACGCGCGACATCCGCGTGACGCTGCACGAGGTGAAGCGACAGCAGCTCGCCGAGCTGGACGACGCGTTTGCGCGCGAGGTCGGGGACTTCGAGTCGGTCGCGGCGCTGCGCCAGACCGTCACGGAGGACCTCCGCAAGGAGGCTGAGCGCGAAGCTGACGCCAAAACCCGGGCCGACCTGATCGAGCAGATCGTGTCCGCGAACGCCATTACCGCACCGCGGGCCCTCGTCGAACGCGCACTGTACATGTACGCTCAGGCGTACGGCGTGCCCGAGGAGCGCTGGCCCAAGTTCGCGGAGGAGTTCCGGCCCGTGGCCGAGGCGCAGGTGCGGCGCGACCTGGTGCTCGATCATGTCATGGAGGCGCAGCAGCTGCGGGCCACCGAGGCGGAGCTGGATCAGCGCATTCAGGAGCTCGCCGAGCGGCGCGGGATGCCGCCGGCGCAGCTGTACGCGTCGTTGGAAAAGGCCAAGCGGCTCCGTGACGTCGAGCGGAGCATCACCGAGGAGAAGGTGTTCGCCTATCTCCTGTCGCAGTCCACCGTGGAGCAGCCGTGAGCGAAAGCCAGATCTATCCGCCCTATATCATCGAGCGCTCGAGCCGTGGCGAGCGCACCTACGACATCTTCAGCCGCCTGCTGATGGATCGCATCGTGTTCCTCGGCACGGCGATCAACGACGACGTCTCCAACATCATCATCGCGCAGCTGTTGTTCCTCGACGCCGACAATCCCGAGCGCGACATCTACCTGTACGTGAATTCGCCGGGCGGGCTCGTGTCGTCGGGGATGGCGATCTACGACACAATGCAGTTCTTGCGCGCCCCGGTGAACACGATCTGCATGGGCATGGCGGCCTCGATGGGCTCGTTCCTGCTCACCGCCGGCCGCAAGGGGAAGCGCTCCGCGCTGCCGCACGCCCGCATCATGATGCACCAGCCGTCGGGCGGCACGCAGGGCACCGCGTCGGACATCGAGATTCAGGCGCGCGAGATTCTGTACCTGCGGGGCAAGCTCAACGAATTGTACGCGAAACACACCGGCAAGGCCGTGGAACAGATCGAAAAGGACATGGATCGCGACCGCTTCATGTCGGCCGAGGAAGCGAAGGAATACGGCCTGATCGACCATGTCATCTCGAACTTCCAGGAGATGGGCGACGGCAAGAAGGCCAAGTGATCCCTTGCGCCGTCTGCACCACCTTCCCATGTTAGGAAGCCATGTCTCACGATAAGCACCTCCGCTGCTCGTTCTGCGGCAAGTCCAAGGATTCGGTCCGGAAATTCATTTCCGGGCCCTCCGTGTACATCTGCAACGAGTGCATCGCGCTTTGTAACGAAATCCTGGCGGAGGACGAAGAGCGGGAAGTCGCGGAAGCCATCACACAGGTCCCCACGCCGCAGGAGATCAAGGACGTGCTGGACCAGTACGTGATCGGGCAGGAGCGCGCCAAGAAGACCCTCGCCGTCGCCGTCTACAATCACTACAAGCGCATCAATTCCCACTCGGGCCGCGAGAACGAGGTCGAGCTCGACAAGAGCAACATCCTCTTGATCGGCCCGACGGGCGTGGGCAAGACGCTGCTGGCGCAGACGCTGGCGCGCATCCTCGACGTGCCGTTTACGATCGCGGACGCTACGACGCTCACCGAAGCCGGCTATGTCGGCGAGGACGTCGAGAACATCCTGGTGCGGCTGCTGCAGGCGGCGGACTTCAACGTCTCCGAAGCCGAGCGCGGCATCGTGTACATCGACGAGATCGACAAGATCGCGCGCAAGTCGGAGAACCCCAGCATCACGCGCGACGTCTCGGGCGAAGGCGTGCAGCAGGCGCTGCTCAAGATCCTCGAAGGCACGGTGGCGAGCGTGCCGCCCCAGGGCGGCCGCAAGCACCCGCAGCAGGAATACATCCAGGTCAATACCAAGGACATTCTCTTCATCTGCGGCGGGGCGTTCGACGGACTCGAGAAGATCATCGAGTCCCGCACCGGCCGCCGCCAGATCGGCTTCACCAAGGAAGAAGTCGCCGAGGGGATGGCCGAGAAACTGAAAAAGAATCCCTTCGGCGATGTCGAGCCCGACGACCTGCTGCGCTACGGCTTGATCCCGGAGCTGGTGGGCCGCCTGCCGGTCACCGTCCCGCTCGACTCGCTCGATGAAGAGTCCCTGGTGCGCATCCTCGTCGAGCCGAAGAACGCCCTGGTCAAGCAGTACCAGAAGTTGTTCGAGCTGGAAGACGTGCGGCTTACGATCGAGAAGGAAGCGCTGCGCGCCATCGCCCAGAAGGGGATCAAGCGCGGCACCGGCGCGCGCGGGTTGCGCGCCATTCTCGAAGAGATGATGACCGAGATCATGTTCGAGCTGCCCAGCCGCGACGACGTGCGTGAAGTCGCGATCAACGCCGAATGCGTCACCGCGGGCCGCGCGCCCTTGCTCGTGACCGAGCGCCCGCGCCAGAAGAAAGAAGCCTGACCGAGTCGCTGTTCCGCGGCTCGTTCCCACGGGCCGATGTCGTCCTCGATCCCCCGCTCCCCGAAGTCGCCTTCGTCGGCCGCGCCAACGCCGGCAAGTCGAGCCTGCTCAACGCGCTCGTGGGGCGCAAGATCGCGAAGACCTCCGGAACACCGGGGAAGACTCGCGCGCTCAACGTCTTTCAAATGGAACGGATGTTCTACCTCGACCTGCCGGGGTACGGATACTCCCGGGCGGCCAAGGCCGATCGCACGGCCTTCCGCCGCCTCGTGAACCACACCCTGAACCGGGAGCGGCTCGCCGGTGTCGTGTGGCTCCTCGACATCCGGCACGAGCCGTCCGTGGAGGATCTCACGATGCAGGACCTGCTGGCCGAGCGCGAAACCCGCACGCTTGCGGCCCTCACGAAGGGGGACAAGCTTCCGCGGAGAGAACGCGAGGAGCGCGAGCAAGAGCTGCGCGCGGCGCTCGGCCTCCCGGAGGATCAAGTGGTCGTCACGAGCGCAAAGACGGGCGACGGGATCGCGGAGCTGCGGGAAGCGATCGCAGGGCTTATTGGAGAACCGAATGCGTAGCAGTGCACTGCTGCTGATGACAGCGCTCGCGGCTCCGCTTGCCGCCCAGGACACCATCCCTCCGGGCTTCGGCACCCTCAAGCGCGACGATATCGTCGTGCGGTTCGCCACCGGCAACCTCGAGATCCAGTGTCTGCCCCTTGACGAGCAGGTCATTCGCCTGCTCGCCACCGACACCTACAAGTCGCTCGCGCAGCTCATGCAGAGCCGGCAAGACGACATCAACGCGGCGGCGGAGCGGGCGGGCGTGGTGAAGCCCACGCTTCTGCTGGTGACGTTTTATGGATTGGTGCCGCAGGCACGCTTCAACCCGGAAGACCTGAGCATCTCGAGCCGAGGCCGATTGTTTCGGCCCGCGGGCATCGTGCCCCTCTCCCCGACGTGGGGTTCCTACCAGCTCGACGCCCGCCAACAGGCGGTCGCGATCTACCTATTCGACGACGGTATCACCTTCCGCGAGAGCCTGTCGGTGAGCTACCAGGGGCTCACCAACGAGTCCTGGGGCCGCGCCCTGCGCCTGCTCGATCAGGAGCGATCGCGGGTGCGGGCGCGGGCCCAGGCCTCGCCGCCTACCGGTTCGCCCTGATCAGCTCCGGCGACACCTTCGTCGCCGCGACGGCCGGAGGCGTGTTGCGTGTCCCGCGCGGAATCATCCCGGTCAGATTCGCCAGCTCAAACGCCGATACCGCCATCACCGTCGACGCCTGCCGCAGATCCCAGTCGATCGACTTATCCCAGGTGTCCGACTGCGAGTGATGCGTGTGGTTGTAGCCGCGGGTGAGCTGGTTGAAGTTGAACCCGGGCACCCCATAAGGCAGGAACGACAGGTGGTCGGTGCCGCCCTTGAAGGCGTCGTTCACCGTGTCGGCGTTGAGCGAGCGTACCGGGAGCAGAATCGCGCGCCAGAGGCCGTACAGCTCGGGCCGGCCCTGCAGCGCCTGGCCCGTCACGGCCCCGGCCCCGTTGTCGAGCACGATCACCGCCTGAATCGAGTCCGCCTCGCCGGCGTGCTGCTCGGCGTATTTGCGCGACCCGATGAGCCCCTGCTCTTCCCCCGTAAACAAAATGAAGCGGATCGTGCGCTTGGGCTTGAGACCCGACTGCGCGATGATGCGCGCGGCTTCGAGCGTGGCCATCGAGCCCGTGGCGTTGTCGGTCGTGCCGGTGCCCAGATCCCAGGAATCGAGGTGGGCGCCGACGATCACAACCTGCCCCGGATGCTCCGTGCCCCGGATCTCGGCGACCGTGTTCCACTGCGGCACCGAGTCCTTCATGTTCAGCGTGTTTTGGATGCTGGCCTGCAGCTGCGGCGTGACCCCGAGCCCGAGCAGCCGGTCGAACATCGCGTACTCCTCATGCGCGACCACGACCTGGGGGAGCGGCAGCACGCGGTTCGGTGACCCGCTCATATTGAGGAGGTCCTGCTCCTTCCCGGCGTCGAGCAGGATCCCCAGGGCCCCGGCGTTGCGCAGCAGGAACGGCTGATCGTTGTTGAATTGTTGTTGCCGGGCCCGCGCCGCGGAGTCGCGCCCGCCGGCCTGCGAGAACACGGTGAACGTCGTCCGCATGCGCTGCGAGTCCGCTGCCGTCATCGCCGGACCGTCGTTGTTCCACACGTTCGCCGGCCCCCGCAACATCACCCACGCGCCTTTGACCTTCGCCCGATACGCCGCGAGGCTCTCGGGCGTGCTGGCATCGATGCGGACCACCGGTCCCGTCACCGGCTTGCCGCCCCCCCCCGTGCCGGGCGCCCACGCCCAGCTCGCCGCGACGACCTCGTGCGAGCGCGGCGCGACCATGCGCATCCACATCGGCCCGCGCTCCCACGTGCCGCCGAAGTTCCACGGCTCGAGGCGCGCCTCGAGGCCGTAGCTCTGGAACTGCTTCATCGTCCAATCGTTGGCGGCGCGGACGGCGGGCGACCCCGTCAGCCGCGGGCCGATCACATCGGCGATGTACTGCAGGTTTTTCATGACCTGGGACTTGTTCATCCCCTGGTCGATGAGGGCGCCGACGCCGGCTGTGTCCACGGTGATTCCGGGGACGCCGGTGCCGCGCTGCGCTCCGCCACCGCCTTGGGCAGCGAGGGGTGAGGCCAGGAGCATGGCGGCGCATAAGAAACGGTTCACGGTAGGCAACTCCTGTTGGATGAATACAGTGTTAGGGGTGACCCCTTAGCGTACGCGCAATCGCGGGCATCCGTTAGGGTCGGAAGAGGACGACACGGCCCTCCAAGTCGGGGGTCCAGCGAACCCGAACCGAATCCGCACACACGACGCCGGCGGAGAGGGCTAGCGCGCGGTCGCAGCCGAGCCCGAGCAGTGCGGTAGACCACGCCTCCGCCACCACACCGCTGGGCGCGAGAACTGTCACCGAGGTTTGCTTCTCGGGATCGGTCGTGGTGCTCACCGATCCGGAACGCATTTCCACGGTCGCCCAGGTCGTGAGGGAGTTCGCGGGATCGGCGATCCCCACCGGGCGCCCGGTTTCCCGCACGCCGACCCACGTGAATTGGGTCCCGATGTTGAGCAGGGCGCTGTCGACCACTCCAGAGAGGATCCGGGTTGCGCGATCCAGG
>DATHDT010000128.1:0-6574 GCA_035318905.1 Gemmatimonadales bacterium
GGGGGGGGGGGGGCCGCTGGCTGGTGATCGGGACGGGAGGATCGGCGCGCGCCGTCGCCGTGGCGGCGGCCGATGCGGGCGCCGCGCTGTGGGTGCGGTCCCGGCACCCGGATCGGGCGCGCGCCTTCACCACGTGGGCGAGCCAGATCGGCGTCCGCGCCGAGGCGGCGCACGGCCCGGTCGAGGTCGACACGGCGATCAACGCGACGCCCCTGGGATTGGGTGAGCGCGATCCGCTGCCCATCGAACCCAAGGATCTCAAAGGAGTCCGTACGGCCCTCGATCTCGTCTACACGCGCGGGGGCACCCGCTGGGTGCGCACGCTGCGGGAGCGCGTGAAGGACGTCGCGGTCACCGACGGGCGGGACGTGCTCGTGCAGCAGGGCGCCGCGGCGTTCAGTCGATTCTTTCCAGGGGTTGCCGCTCCTCTCGAGGTAATGCGCGCGGCAGTCGAGCGTGCGCTGCGTGCGTAGCGCACTCGAGCAGCTGTTCCTGCCGGCGGAGTGCCTGCTGTGCCACGCCCTCCTCTTCGAGCGCGACACCACCCACGTCGTCTGTCCCGTCTGCCGCCACCGCTGGCGTCCCGTGCGCCCCCCGTGGTGCGAGCGCTGCGGCCAGCCCGAACCCCACTTCGGACCCTGTCGCCTGTGCGCCGAGTGGCCTGCCGCGCTCACGCTCGTGCGGTCTGCCGTGTGGCTCTCGGACGGGGCGCGGGAGGCGGTGCACGCCCTCAAGTACGGCGGCTTGCCCCGCATCGCCGACGACCTGGCAACAGCGATCGCGGGCGTGAGCCTCGCGATCGACGAAGCGTCGGTCCTCGTGCCGATCCCCCTGGCTCCTAAACGCCTGCGGCAGCGCGGCTACAACCAGAGCGACGTTTTGGCGGCGTCGCTGGGCCGCTTGTGGCACCTGCCGGTGTCGCGCGACCTCCTCACCCGCACGCGCGAGACGGCCACGCAGACGGCGTTGACACCGGAGACTCGCCTGGCGAACGTGGCGGGGGCGTTTACCCCGGGGCATGGCCCCGGGGTTAACGCACCCGCCACGAGTCTCGTGCTCGTTGACGATGTGTTCACTACCGGGGCGACCTTGGCTGAAGCGGCCCGGGCCCTGGAGCAAGCAGGGGCGCGAACGATTTACGGTGTAACGTTTGGACGCGCCGTCATTCCGGACTTTACCTAGGGAAGCGAGGAGACATGGCCGTACGGGTGGGGATCAACGGCTTCGGGCGGATCGGGCGCAACGTGCTCCGGGCCGCGACGATGGCCAAAGAGTCGAGCCTCGAGTTCGTCGCGGTGAACGACATCACCGATACGAAAACGCTGGCGCACCTCCTCAAGTACGACTCGGTCCACGGTCGCTTTCCGGGTACCGTCGAGGCCAAAGGCGACGCGCTGATCGTGAACGGCCGTGAGATCAAGGTCTCGGCCATCAAGGAGCCCGAGAAACTTCCCTGGAAGGACCTGGGCGTCGAGCTGGTCCTCGAAAGCACGGGCCGGTTCACCGACCGCGATGCCGCCGCGAAGCACCTGACGGCAGGCGCCAAGAAGGTCGTGATCTCCGCGCCCGCCAAGGGCGAGGACATCACCATCGTGATGGGCGTGAACCACCTGAAGTACGACCCGGCCAAGCACCACGTCATCTCGAACGCCAGCTGCACGACGAACTGCCTCGTGCCGGTCGTGAAGGTCGTGATGGACAACTTCGGGTTTACGCACGGCTTCATGACGACGGTGCACAGCTACACCAACGACCAACAGATCCTCGATCTGCCCCACAAGGACCTGCGCCGGGCGCGCGCCGCGGCGCTGAGCATCATCCCCACGACGACGGGCGCGGCCAAGGCGACGGGCCTCGTGTTGCCCGAAGTGAAGGGCAAGATCGATGGCGTGTCGTTGCGCGTGCCCACACCGGACGTGTCGCTCGTCGACCTGACCGCCGAGGTCGAGAAGAAGACGACGATCGAAGAGGTGAACGCCGCGTTCAAGAAGGCGGCGCAGGGCGCGCTCAAGGGCATCCTCGACGTCTCCGACGAGCCGCTCGTTTCCGTCGACTACATCGGCAGTCTCTACTCGAGCGTGGTGGACGCGATGTCGACCAACGTAATCGACGGCACCCTGGTGCACGTCTCCTCGTGGTACGACAACGAAATGGGCTACTCGGCGCGCTGCGTCGACCTGCTGGCGCACATCGGACGCACGAAGTGAAGAAGCGCAGTCTCCGCGATCTGCCGGCGGAAGCGCTCGACGGCAAGCGCGCACTCGTGCGCGAGGACTTCAACGTCCCGCTGAAGGACGGCGTCGTGACCGACGACGGCCGGCTGCGCGCCGCGCTGCCGACGATCAACTACCTGCGCGACAAGGGCGCGCGCGTCGTCATCCTGTCGCACCTGGGACGGCCCAAGGGCGGACCCGAGCCCAAGTACTCGCTCAAGCAGATCGTCCGCGACCTGGAGCGCCTGCTCGGCGCGCCCATCGAGTTCATTCCCGATCCCGCGCAGGGCGTGGCGGCGACGCGCCAGCTACCGCGCGGCGCCGTGGCCCTCGTGGAAAACACGCGCTTCTGGCCGGGAGAAGAGAAGAACGACCCGGAGCTCGCGCGCACATTCGCCGCGCTCGGCGACATCTACGTGAACGACGCCTTCGGCTCCGCGCACCGGGCGCACGCGTCCACGGAAGGAGTAGCGCACATCCTGAAGCCGGCCGTCGCCGGATTCCTTATGGAAAAGGAGCTCAAGTTCCTGGGCGAGGCGATCCACCAGCCCAAACGCCCGTTCATCGCGGTCGTGGGCGGCGCCAAGATCTCCGGGAAGATCGACGTGCTCGAGGCCCTGCTGCCGCGCGTGGACGAGATCCTCATCGGCGGCGCGATGGCGTGCACGTTCCTCGTCGCGATGGGACTCTCGGTCGGCAGCTCGCTCGTCGAAACCGATCGCGTCGCGATGGCGAAGACGTTGCTCGAGCGGAGCGGCAAGAAGTTGATTCTGCCGCGGGGCGCTGTGGTGGCCCCCTCGCTCGACAAGGGCGCCGAGGCCAAGGAAGTCTCGGTCGACGCGATCCCACACGGCTGGGCGATCTACGACATCGACCAGAAGACCCGTCATGACTTCCGCGCCCGGTTGCTGCACGCCAAGACGATCATCTGGAACGGCCCGATGGGCGTGTTCGAGACGCCCCCGTTCGACGCCGGGACACGAGCGGTGGCGCAGGCCCTCGTGGACGCGGGCGCCAAGGGCGCCATCACGGTCGTTGGGGGCGGGGATTCCGCGGCAGCGGTCGCCGGGCTCGAGGACAAGATCACGCACGTCTCGACCGGCGGCGGCGCCACGCTCGAGTTCCTCGAAGGAAAAGTGTTGCCGGGCGTCGCGGCATTGGAGGATGCGTGAGGGATCTGCTGTTCGCGGCCAACTGGAAGATGAACCTGGGGCCGCGGGACGCGCGGGAGTACCTCGCGACCTTCCGCCACGCCTACGCGCCGCTGCCCAACCGCCAGGTGTGGTTTTTCCCGCCCGCCGTCTCGCTCGAGGCCGTCGCCGAGGGCCTGCAGCACCGCGAGGATCTCGCCGCCGGCGTGCAGGACATCCATTGGGAGCCAAAGGGGGCGTTTACGGGCGCGATCTCGGGGCCCCTCGCGGTGCAAGCGGGTGCTCGCGCCGTGCTCATTGGCCATTCGGAGCGCCGCCACGTGTTTGGGGAGACCGACACGGAGACCGGCAAGAAGGTCGCGGCCGCCCTCGCGGGCGACCTGCTGCCGGTGCTGTGCGTCGGCGAGACGCTGGCGCAGCGGGAAGCGGACGAGACCGTGGCCGTCGTGACTCGTCAGCTCGAGGCCGCGCTCGCCACGTTGACGCCCGAGACCCTGGCCAAGGTGACGATTGCCTACGAGCCGGTATGGGCCATCGGGACTGGCCGGAACGCCACACCCAAGGACGCCGCCCAGGTGCACGCCGAGATCCGCAAGTGGCTCAAGGCCCACAAGACTGGGACAACGCGGATCCTGTACGGCGGCAGTGTCAATCTGAAAAACGCGGCGGAATTGCTGGCGGAACGCGAGCTGGACGGCGTGCTCGTGGGTGGCGCGTCGCTCGAACCGGCCGGATGGGCCGAACTTGTGCGGACCGCCGCCGCCTAGGTATTATCCCCGCCGACATGTACACCGTTCTCAAGTTCATCCTCCTGTTCGACGCCCTGATCCTGGCGACCGCCGTGCTGCTGCAGGCGGGGCAGGGGGGCGGACTCGCGTCGCTCGGCGGTGGGGCCGGGACCGAATCGATCATGGGCGGGCGTCAGGCCACGACGCTCCTCACCAAGGTCACCTGGTGGACCGCTGGGATCTTCCTGTTCATCGCGATGGTGCTGACGTTTATGTCGCAGCAGGGCACGCAGGCGCGCTCGGTCCTCGAGGGCCAGGTCGCGGCGCCGCAGCCGGTGCAGTCGACGCCGCTGCCGCTCGAGAACACCACGCCGCCGGCCAAGACACCGCCTCCGCCCAATCGCTGACCGTCCCGCCGCCTACGTCCTGCTCGAAGACGGAGCCTGGTTCCCCGGAACCGCGCCCCTGCCATTCGAGCCCGCGTACGCCGAGGTCGTCTTCACCACAAATCTGAGCGGATATCAGGAGGTCTTCACCGACCCCTCCTACCTCGGCCAAATCGTGGTGATGACGGCGCCGATGATCGGCAATTACGGGATCAATCCTGAGGACGTCGAATCGGATCGCCCGCGCGTCGCGGGCGTCGTGGTGCGCGAGTTGTCGACGCACGCGTCGAACTGGCGCTCGACAGGCAATTTGATCGACTGGTTATCCGAGGCGCGCGTGCCGCTCGTCTCGGACGTCGACACACGACAGCTGACGCGTCACATCCGCTCCAAGGGCGCGATGCGCGGCGCGGTCGCACTCGGTGAGCAGCCGAGCGACGCCGTGAAGGCCGCGCTCGCCGCGTCCCCGTCGATGGATGGGCTCGACCTCGCGACCAAGGCGACGATCGCCGAGGAGTACAGCGAGGGACCGAAGGACGCCGCGCATCATGTGGTGGCGTTCGACTTCGGGATGAAGCGCAACATCCTGCGACTGTTTGGGCAGCACCGCTGCCGCGTGACGGTTGTACCGGCGAGCACGCCGGCGGCGCGCGTCCGCGAGCTCGAACCCGACGGCGTTTTCCTCTCGAACGGCCCCGGCGACCCCGCCGCGGTCGACTATGCGATCACGACGATCCGCGAGCTGTCCGACGGGTCGCTCCCGATCTTCGGGATCTGTCTCGGGCATCAGCTGCTGGGACTGGCGTTGGGGGGCGAGACGGTGAAGCTCCCGTACGGTCATCGGGGGGGAAACCACCCAGTGCGGGATCTCAATACGGGACAAGTACTTATCACGTCGCAAAACCACGGGTTCGCAGTGAACGGCGATACCAGCGGCGTTCCGGGTGCGAAGTCGCTTGAGGTCACGCACCTTAACCTCAACGACGGGACCGTCGAAGGGGTGAAGCACCGGGAGTACCCGATTTTCGCTGTGCAATACCATCCGGAGGCCTCGCCGGGGCCACATGACGCCCAGGGGCACTTCCAACAATTCCTACAAGCGCTTGACAGTCAATAAGTAAGCTCGTATGATAGCCCCCGACTTTTGCTGCCCGGCAGACGTTCTCGGGGGGACCAATGACGAAGGCCGATCTGGTCGAAAAAGTCACCGCTCAAATCGCTCGAACTGCCGGTCCCCTCATTTCGAAGAAGGACTGCGCCCGGGTGGTGGATTCGTTTTTGGACGCGGTGAAAGCGGCGCTATCGGAGCAGCATAACATTGAGATACGCGGATTTGGGACGTTCAAAATCCGCCAGCGGAAAACGCGCATGGCGCGCAATCCGCGCACCGGTGACCCCGTCGAAGTCGCGGCGCGTCCGGTGCCTGTCTTCAAGCCCAGCAAGGAGTTGCGTGCGATGGTCGCGGACGCGAGCGAGAAGGTCTCGTCGTAACCCGCTGCCCACGCAAGACTTGCCCCGCGGCCCCGGCACTGCTGTCGGGGCCGCGCTGTTTCCGGCTATAATCGAGTCATGGGCAAGGTATCAGTGCGATTCTTCGCGGGTTACGCCGAGCTGGCGGGCTGTACGTCGTCGGCCGTCAATCTCGAGACGCCCGCGACGGTCGCGGACGTGATCACGCGGGTGCGTGAAGTCTTTCCGGGCA
Source organism: Gemmatimonadales bacterium (assembly GCA_035318905.1). GTDB lineage: Bacteria > Gemmatimonadota > Gemmatimonadetes > Gemmatimonadales > GWC2-71-9 > 20CM-2-65-7. Next base: position 6,181 of record DATHDT010000128.1, read on the forward strand.
CGCGAGCCTTGCCCGCGCGACCGCTCGCGGCGTTGAATCAGCGTCACGTGCAGCTCGACGCGCCGGTGAACGAAGGAGATGAGGTGGCATTGCTCCCGCCATTCGCCGGCGGTTGACGGTGAACCTCACGCGGCATCCACTCGACGTCGGTGAGCTCCTGGCGGAAGTCCAGAGTCCAGAGCGTGGGGGCACCTGCGTGTTCGTGGGGACCGTGCGCAACGACGGCGACGTCACCGGGATCGAGTACTCGGCGTACGAGGCGATGGCCATCGAGGAGATCGCGCGCATCGTGAGCGACGCAGAGGCGCAGTGGCCCGACGTGCGCGTGATGTTGCAACACCGCCTGGGCCTCATTCCCGTCGGGGAAGCGAGCATCGCAATCGCGGCCGCCGCG
>DATHDT010000129.1:0-3213 GCA_035318905.1 Gemmatimonadales bacterium
ATTGTGTAAGAACCGTCGCCCGACAGCCAGATGGCGCGGATCGAGTCTCCGGGAGGTGTGACGAAGATGAGCCGGCTTTGCTCCGCGAGCGCCCACCCTGGACCGAACCGCGTCATCGTCGTGTCCGACAGCTGGAGGTAGACGACCTCCTGGCGCAGGGTATCGTCGCGAAGCACGCTGCCCGGGTAGAAACTCCGCGCAGTGACCGTGATCGGCCGAATGGCGACGTTCCCCGTAATCGGCGTATCCACCGCGACGCCGAACACCCGGTGCTCGAGCGCCGCATCATCCCACAGGGTGTCGCTCTCGGTCACACCGGCGGGGCGTTTGGCGCCGTAGTAGCGCAGCGTGGCGCCGGCGACGACTCCGCTCGCCGTGGGCCAGGCCCACAGGGAGTCCGGAGCGGCCTGGGCGCGCTGCACCTGGAGGTCCACAGGGAGGAGTTGCGCCGCGCGTTGAGAGGCCGAGCGATACACGAGGTGGAGGCTGCGGTCGCGGTCGCGGGACACGAAGCCGGGGATCGCCTGGGTGAGCGTGATGCCGCCGCACTGGATCGCTCCGAAGGCGGCGCACTCGCCCTGGTCGAGATGTGAAAAGTCGCGCAGCGGCGCGAGCGCGAGCGGCTGGATCGTGTTCCCTTGTCCTACGACGAATCGGGCGCGGACGTAATTCCGATTCTTCGTGGAGTCCGCGACACTCGCTACCACCTCGTTCCAGCCGCCGTTGTCACTGGTGGGATTGCCACCGTTGTAATGGTGCAGAAGGGTACTCGTCGCCGGCAGTGTCCACTGGGACCCGATCAGGTCGAGGTAGACCGTCGTCACCCCGGTACCTCCGACCGGCTGTCCATTGTTCACGATCAACACGTCGTTGAGCCACACCTTGTACGTGCTGGGGTTGATCGCGCCGGGCGACTCCATGAGGGGCACGATCCCGCCGCCCTTCTTCTTGCCGTGAACCTTCGCGGACTGCGGTGAAATCCCGCCGCCGTGGCTACCGGTCCAGTCAGAGTAGGGATACGTGTCCCACAAGGGATCAGTGGTGCTTGCGTTCTGCCAGAAGCTCCAGTCGTACTGAGACGGAGTGAGGTACGTGTAGGTCGTGGCACACCGCTTGTTGTCGGCGTCCTTCCAATCGTGTGTGCTCGTAGTAATCACAACTGTTGAGCCCCACAACGCCGCCGCGCGGAAGATGTAGCCTGCCGGCAGGCCCGCGCCCGGATTGGCCGGCTGCGTGATGTACGAAAACGGGTTATAGAGTCTGATCTCCGGGTCATCGAGATGCACGGGGCAGCCGCGCAGCGAGTCGATGGGTAATGGCAGTGCTCCGGGGAGGAGTCCCTCCAGGCCGCCACCCTGAGGCAACCCGAGGGAGTCGTCGAGCACCGACCCCGCGAGTGAGACGGTCTCATAGAAGCTCGTAAACAACGAATCGCAGCGGCCATTTACGGCGCAGGCATAGGTTCCGAAGGTGTGGTATCCGGCAGTGAGACCGAGGTTGACCGCTTTGATTCCGTTGCTCGTAACCGTAACACGGTTACCGGAAACGGCTGTACTGTCGTCGCCGTCGATGAGGAGCCGGAACGACGTGGAGGTTACGCCGCTGGGATGCGAGAACGTCGCTTGCATCGTATCCGTCGCGACAAAGGATGCCGAGTCGACCGGGTTCATGTGACTCGCGATGGGGACGCCGCTGACCGTGATGATGCCGCTGTCGAAGTACTTAAAGTGCTCGTAGATCTTGGCGCCGTCCCAATCCTGGTTCTCGACCGTGATGTGGTGTGTGAAGTGCCCCAGGCCTTTGCTGTTGTAACTGATCGTCACCACCTGCGTGGCGCCGCTCGTGATGAAGAAGTTCTCTTGATTTGGTGTGCACTCGAGTTGCGCCGAGGAAGCACACGCTACGCTCGCCGAGCCGTCGATATCCATGTCGTTCCGCAGCGTCAGCGTGTATGTAAATGGCCCCGCTTCGGGAGGGCGCGTTACGGGTGCAAAGGTATTCGCGATGATGCGAATGCCAGGGCAGGGATTCTGCAACGTGCCGCACACGACGGACGACGATCGGGACGGTGCGCCGGGGGCCGCAAGCGGTGCCGAGGTCGACAAGGTTAGAGCGGGAATGGCGAGTGTGACGAGTACGCGAGCGCGCATGGGCCAGGCCGTGTATGGAGGAGCAGTCGTTCCGGACGCCCGGAGCGCCCCACGCCAAAGCATCCCCCGTGCCGCGTTAACGACTCACCTGCGGGGAATCGCAAGTACCGAATCGGCCTCGACTTTGTATTTCTTGTCTGCAGAGTGTCGTGACTCTGGCGTCACACGCGACCGCGCGCCGAGTTGTGCGAGAAACGTTGGAGGCGAGTTCGTACCTGCTGCCCGTCAGCGGGCTTACGGGCGTCACACGCCACAGTGCCGGCGCCCGCCACGATCCTGCGCGCCGTGTGATTCGTGGCGTCGACGCAACATGACGTTTGGTGCGGCGGGCATTGCGATTCCTCAGCGTGCTGCGAAGAATTCCAACACGCCCTCCGAGCAACGCAACTCAACGCCAGGCCCGAGCCATGATGCCCGTCCATGCTCCGTCGCTCGTCGGTTGCTCTGCTGCCCTCCGCGCCGCGCTCGATCTCGCGCGTCAGTTCGCTCGCCTCTGTCACCCGGTGCTCCTCGTCGGGCCCACGGGAACCGGTAAGAGCACACTCGCACGTTTGCTGCATGAATGGAGTGGGCGCACAGGAGACTTTGTGTCGGTGACGGGCGGCGAGCTGGTCGACTCATTGTACCACAATCAGCTCTTTGGACACGAGAAGGGATCCTACACGGGCGCGAACGATCAAGCGCCCGGCGCATTCGAGCGTGCTGCCACCGGCACGCTGCTCCTCGACGAACTGCAACACTGGTCACGCGACAAGCAGGCGGCGATCCTCGCGCCACTGCAAGACGCGCGCGTGACCCGCGTCGGCGGCCGCCGCGCCCTGCCGATCACCTGTCGCGTCATACTTGCCTCCACGATTCCTCTCGATCGTCTCGTTCGAGACGACCTCCTCCTCCCCGACTTGCAGTACCGCATCGGCGATCTCGTCATCGATCTGCCCGCGCTCGTTCGACGCCGCGAGGACATCGCGGTCCTGGCGTATCACTTCCTCGACGGTGAGCGCGAGGCGAGTGGTACCGTAGTGCCCGTACTCTTCGACCCGGCGGCGCTCGAACGCCTGCTCCT
>DATHDT010000130.1:0-3495 GCA_035318905.1 Gemmatimonadales bacterium
TCTCGCCGCGCCCCGTCGCGAGCATCGCCGTCAAGAACGAGCGCAACCAGCGCGACCCCTTGGGCGGCCACGAGCTGTACCGCAACGACCACGGCCGTTTCGTCAACGTCAGCGAGCAGGCCGGGGTTTATGGGCCGACGATCGGTTTTGGACTGGGGATCGCAATCAGCGACGTAAACCGCGACGGCAGGCCCGACGTCTACGTCGCCAACGACTTCTTCGAGCGCGACTACCTCTACCTCAACCACGGCGATGGAACGTTCCGCGAGGTGCTCGAGAACGCCATGCCCGTATCGAGCTACTTCTCGATGGGCGTGGATATCGCCGACATCGACAACGACGGCTGGCCCGATATCTACACGAGCGACATGCTCCCCGAAGACGACCACCGCCTCAAGACGACGCAATCGTTCGAGCCGTGGACGCTCTACGACGCCAAGGCGCGTGAGGGATTCGATCACCAGCTGATGCGCAACATGCTGCAGCACAACAACGGCAACGGAACGTTCAGCGATGTCGCGTGGCAAGCCGGCGTGGCGCGCACCGATTGGAGCTGGGCCGCGTTGATCACCGACTTCGACCTCGACGGCAACAAGGACATCTTCGTGAGCAACGGTTTGGCGAAGGACGTCACGTCGCAGGACTACATCGCGTTTCTGTCGAATGATCAGACCCTGATGACGGCAACTCGCGGTGGCACCCGGCGGGCCGATTTCACGAGTCTGCTCACGGCGATGACCTCGACCAAGCTCCCCGACTACGCCTTTCGCAACAACGGGGATCTGACGTTCACGAACGTGAGTTCGACGTGGGGCATCGATACGCCGAGTTTCTCGAATGGTGCCGGGTACGGGGATTTGGATGGCGACGGCGCGCCGGATCTGGTCGTAAACAACGTGAACGACGAAGCGTTCGTGTACCGCAACAATGCGCGGTCCCAGCTTCCCGGTAATCGGTTCCTGCAGGTCAACCTCGTGGGGGACAGTGCGAACCGCTTCGCGGTGGGCGCGCGGGTGACCTTGAGATCCAAAACCACGCAATTCATGCAGGAAGAGGCGCCTACACGGGGGTTCCAGTCGAGCGTGGATTACACGCTCACGTTCGGGGTCGGGGCGGTCGATACACTCGAATCGGTCACCGTGGATTGGCCTGATGGCAGCATGACTGCCATGTCACACGTTGCCACGAATCAGCGCCTCACAATCCGAGAACAGGGTGCGGAGCTCCCACCCACCACGCACGACGCACCACGCACCATTTTTCAGGACGTTACCGCCCAAGTCGGCTTGGATTTCACCCACCACGAAAACGACTTCGTCGATTTCAATCGCGAGCCCCTCATTCCGAAGATGGTGTCGCGGGAAGGCCCCTGCGTGGCGGTGGGCGACGTGAACGGTGATGGCCTGGACGATTCCTTCATCGGTGGCGCGAAAGGACAGCCGAGCGCGCTCTATCTCCAGCGCCCCAACGGCACGTTCGGCGCGACCAATCAGCAACTGTTCGCGGCCGACGCGATCTCCGAGGACCTTGGCGCCGCGTTCTTCGACGCGAACGGCGACGGCAATTTGGACCTGTACGTCGTGACGGGTGGCAACGAGTTCTCCGACCTCGCCCCGGGCCTCGAAGACCGGCTCTACCTCGGCGACGGCCACGGCCGGTTCAGAAAGACCACCGGGATGCTGCCGCCATTGTTCGGCAGTGGCTCACGAGTCGCGGTGTCGAAGGACTACGTGTTCGTCGGCGGGCGCGTGGTGCCGGGGCGCTACGGCATCGCTCCGCAAAGCACGCTGCTCAAGAACGACGGCCGCGGCCACTTCACCGACGTGACGTCCCAGGTGGCGCCGGAGCTCGCCCGCATCGGCATGGTGACCGACGCGCTGTGGGTCGACGTCGACCACGACGGCCGCCTGGATCTCGTCGTGGTCGGCGAATGGATGCCCGTCACGGTCTTCCGGAACACGGGCACCAGGCTGGCGCAGGTCCCGGTGCGCGGATTCGAGCACACGGCCGGGTGGTGGAATCGCATCATCACCGCCGACTTCAACGGCGACGGACGGCCCGACTTCGTGGTGGGCAATCTCGGGCTCAACAGCCGTCTCCACGCCAGCACGACCGAGCCGGCCCGCATGTACGTGAAGGACTTCGACGGGAACGGATTCCCCGAGCAGGTCGTGACGTTGTACGAGAACGGCAAATCGGTCCCGCTCGCGTTGCGCGACGAGCTGACGAACGCCCTGCCCAACCTCAAGCCGCGCTACCCCAAATACGCCGACTACGCGGGCCAGACGGTCGAGCAGATCTTCGGCAGCGGATTGAACGGCGCGCTGGTGAAGCAGGCTGAAACGTTTGCTACCACGCTCGCGCTCAGCAATCGCGACGGCTCGTATACGCTGGTCCCCCTGCCGCACGAGGCGCAGATTGCTCCGGTATACGGCGTCCTTGCGGGCGATGTCGATCACGATGGAAACCTGGATCTCCTGCTGGCGGGAAACTTCAGCAGCGTGCAGCCGGAGATCGGCAGCATGATGGCGAGCTACGGGCTGATGTTGCACGGCAACGGCCACGGCGGGTTCACGACGCTGCAGGAGGCGCAGAGCGGATTCGTCGTGCCCGGCGAGACGCGCGACATTCAGCGGCTCCGCACTCGGCGCGGCGACCTGTACATCGTCGCGCGCAACAACGACCGCCCGCTGTTCTTTCGGCCGCGCTAGGTTTCCTTGGTTCGGATGACGATCACGCCGTTGGAGCCGCGCACGCCGTACGCCGCCGTGGCGACGGCATCACGCAGGACTTGCACCGTCTCGATATCATGGATGTCGATGGCCGCGAGATTGGAGGTCAGCGCGGGACCGAGCGCAATGTCGTTCACGACGACCAGGACTTCGTCATCGCCGACGATCGTGTTCTTCCCGCGAAGCACGAGTTTGGAATGACCGTCCGCGGCTCGCTCAATCGTGAGACCCGGTACGCGCGCGAGCAGCAGTTGCTCGAGTGATTGTCCCGGCGATCGTCGGATATCCTCCGCGGTGAGCACTGTCCCCGGTGGCGCGCTCGAGTGGGGTTCCGTAGTGGCCGTCCGGCGATGACCGCAGGCCGTGAGTACGATGACCACAGGAACGATCGCACGAAGAGGAGAGACCATGGGGACTCCTTTCGATCACAATATAGCCCTACGGCTCGTGCCCTCGACACTCCCTCTCCTCGCCTTGTGTTCCGACATCGTCGAGCCCTAGCGGTCCCCGCAACGCGGCTCCATCGTCTCCCTGCCCATGGACTCCACCCCTCATTCCCGCTGGCGCGCCACCCTGGGCGACATCCATTTCTGGATTCCCGTGGCCGTGCTCGTCATCGGACTCATCGTGCTCTGGTGGATCGCCTGAACGAGCTCGACCCCACGCGCCTGCGCAACCTGCAGCGCGTCGGCACGCTCTGCGGCTTCGCGGCGGGCGCGTGGCTCGGCGCCGCCGAAGCGCCCACGAAGCTCGTGACGCTCGG
>DATHDT010000131.1:0-2378 GCA_035318905.1 Gemmatimonadales bacterium
CGTCGTTAGCGTGGCCGGGTCATGGTCACGGTTTGCACGGTCCTCCCTGCCCCCGAACGCCCCCGCATCGATGCCGTCGGTGACGGCTGCTTCGACACTCTCCACGCCGAGTCGCTTCGAGAAGCCCTTCACGTCGCTCGCACGCGCCGCGTCGACGCCGTCGTGATCTCGGTCCATCGTTGCCACGGCAAGCAGCTGCCCGTCGTCGCGCGGTTCGTTCGCGAGTTCCCCGCCATCCCTGCTGTCGCCTTGGTGTCGCGACACGATCGCGAGGCTACTGAGACGTTATTGCTGTTGGGAGCGACGGGTGTGCGGACGGCGGTGGACTGCACCCACCCCGACGGGTGGCGCCGCCTGCGTGATGTCGTTGGGCACCCGGCCTCGCCCGTCGCGGCCCGCGTGTTAGCCCGATTGGTGCCTGCGCTCGGCGATGCTTCCGTCGAGACACGTTTGTTTTTCGAGACCGTCGCGCGATTGGCGCCCGCGCTCAGCACCGTTCGCGGCCTGGCGCGTCACTTACGCGTCCGGCCATCGACGCTGATGTCCCGCTTCCACCGCGCGGGAGTTCCCTCCCCCAAGAGCTACCTCGCCGCGATGCGACTGCTCCACACGGCCTATCTCTTCCAGAACCCCGGACTCTCGGTGTCCGACGTGGCGTATCGCATGGACTATTCGTCGCCCCAAAGCTTCGGACGCCATCTCAAAGCCGTGCTGGGAGTGACCGCCGGAGAGTTCCGCCGCCGCTTTCCTTTTGACGTGGCGCTGGCGCGCTACGTCGATCTACTCGTCACCCCGTACCGGGAGGCCCTGCGCGCGTTTCACCCCCTCAATGCGGGGTTGTGGGACCAAGGCACGAACGCCGCAGCGGCCTTTCGGGCGGGGTGACTATCAGTCGGCTGCGGGCCGGATGCGATGCTCGGCGGTTGCCTGATCGCGCCGCAGCATCGAGAAGCGCGCCATCCCGGCCCGCAGCCGCTCGGCGAGCTGCGCGAGCTGCTGCGACGTCGCCGTCAGCTCGCCCATCGACGTGATCTGGGCTTCGGTCGCCGCCGCCGTACTGTTCGCGCTTTCGGACGACCGGCTGGAGATGCTCGCGACACTCTGCAGCGATTTCGCCAGCTCCGCGAGCCGCTCCGCCTGACTGCGGGACACTTCGGCGGTCGCGTTGACCAGATCCCCCATCAGCTGCACGCCCTGGTGCAGCTCCTGGAGCGCGCCGTCGGCCTCGGCGGCCACCGCGCCGATGTCGCGGACCTTGGTTTCACCCGATTGCATCGCCCGCCCCGCCGCTTCGATGCCGGCCCGCAGCTCGCTCACCAGCTCCGCGACTTCGCGGGCGGACTTCCCTGCCTCGGCGGCCAGCGTCCGGACCTCGTCGGCGACGACGGCGAAGCCCTCGCCGTGCTCCTCGGCGCGCGCCGCCTCGATCGCGGCGTTGAGTGCGAGCAGGTGGGTTTGCCGCGCGATGCGCGCGATGGTCTGCGCGAACACGCCGATCCGCTCCGACATGCCCGAGAGCCCCGCGACCGTCTGCGCGGTTGCCCGGACCTCCTCACCGACGGAGCGCAGCGTCGAGCTGGCGCGCGCCACGCGCTCGCGCCCCCGTTCGGCCGTCGAGACGAGGCGTCCCGAGTCCACTTGCATCAGTTCCGCGCGGACCCGCAGGGACTCGGCTTGATCGGAAGCCTTGGCGCTTTCACCGCGCGCGCCATCCGCGAGGCCGCGTTGCTGTCCCAGGTCGCTCGCGAGCTGTTTGGAATTGTCGGTCAGCGATTCGGTTGTCGCGTGCAGCTGCTGCGCCGCCGCCGCCAACTCCTCGGCGAAAGCCGCCACCTCGTCGGCCTCGTGCTGCACGCCGGAGATCGTGTTGCCGATTTCCTCGAGCATGCGATTGAGGCTCTTTTCCAGAAACCCCAGCTCGTCGGATTCCGCGGCCGACGCGCGCACCGCGAGGAATCCCTGCTCTGCTTCGCCCATCACGCTGCGGGCGAGACGGATGCGCGAGATGAGGGTTGCCGGGATGCGCTTCAGGGCCATCGCCACGACGATGAACAGCACCGTCTCGAAGTAGGCCGTGGAGTCGAGCCCCGTCCCGCCGGTGTACAGCTGGCCGTGGAGCCACGACGCCCCCAGGTAGGCCCCCGACGTCACCAGGACGAGGAAGTCGCCGACGGCCTGACCCTGATCGAACGCATAGGGGAGGACGGCGATGAACAGGGCCGCCACGACGCCGCCGTGCCCGAACCATACGACGAGCAACATGACCAGACCCACGTCGAGGACGGCCAGCATATAGATGAACCACCAGCGGTACCACCCCCGCTCGTTGATCATCCCCACCAACGCGTTGAGAACGGCGCCCGCTCCCGCCGCGAGCA
>DATHDT010000132.1:0-4587 GCA_035318905.1 Gemmatimonadales bacterium
CGCGTCACGGTGGACGGCGAGCCCTTCGAAGCCCACCTCGCCGCCGTGCCGGGGACCCCGCTGTACCACCTGCTGCTGGCCGGGGAGTCGTGGACCGTCGCCGCGCAGAGCCTGGACGGCGTCGCCCCACTGCGCTGGGCCCTCGGCGCCGTGGGGGAGCGGTTCGAAGTCGAGGCCGTGGACGATCGCACCCGGCAGATCCAGGCCCTCACCGGCCGCGGCACGGCGCCTTCGAGCGGGGGCGTCGTCAGGGCTCCGATGCCCGGGCTCGTGGTCCGGGTGGAAGTGGCGGTCGGGCAACAGGTGGAAACCGGGGCGGGGTTGGTCGTCGTCGAGGCGATGAAGATGGAAAACGAGCTGCGTGCCACGCGTCCGGGCGTCGTTCAGACGATCCACGTGGCGCCCGGCCAGACCGTCGACAAGGGCGCGTCGCTCGTCACACTCGGCCCCGTCCAAAACGTGGAACCCTCGGGTTGACAGGCCCTTACGGCCCGGTTAGATATCGCGTCTGTCAAAAATACGGGCGCACAAAGGGCATGAAGACGTACACACTGAAGACTGCGGACATCAAGCACGACTGGTGGATCGTCGACGCGGCTGGACAGCCGCTCGGCCGGCTCGCCAGTCGTATCGCGCAGGTCCTCCGCGGCAAGCACAAGCCGACGTTCACGCCGTACGTGAACGGCGGTGATGCGGTCATCGTCATCAACGCCGAGAAGGTGAAGCTGACGGGCCGCAAGATCGAGCAGAAGCGCTACTTCCGGCACACGGGCTACATGGGCCACGAGCGCTTCACGCCGGTCCAGAACGTGCTCAACAAGCACCCGGAGCGGGTGATCGAGAAGGCGGTGTGGGGGATGTTGCCGAAGACGACGTTGTCGCGTCAACACGTGAAGCAGATGCTGAAGGTATACGCCGGTCCGACGCATCCGCACGCCGCGCAGCAGCCGGCGCCGCTCGTTCTCGTGACGGCGGCGGCCAAGTGACGGCGATTCAACCGGAGCTGCGCTGGCACGCGATCGGGCGTCGGAAGCTCGGCATCGCGCGGGTGTATCTGACGCCGGGATCGGGGAAGTGGCACATCAACGGCCGGACGCTGGGGGATTACTTCCCGCGGCCCTCGCTCGTGAGCCACATCCAGCAGCCCTTTGTGGCGACGGACACGCTCGGCGCCTTCGACGTGAAGGCGCGGGTGAACGGCGGCGGCATGACCGGCCAGGCCGGCGCGCTGCGCCTCGGCATCGCGCGGGCCCTCGTGCTCGCCGACGACCGGCATCGCAAGAAACTGCGGGAGCAGGGGCTTCTGACGCGCGATCCGCGCGCCGTGGAGCGCAAGAAGCCGGGCCGCGCCGGCGCGCGGAAGCGGTTCCAGTTCAGTAAGCGGTAAAATTCTCACGCCGCTTGATCTCGCCCTGGGTCCCTTCGGGGTGGGGCGAGAGATGAGAGCGGCGGCGGAGTCAAAACCCACGAAAGGATTGCATGGCCCAGCCTCAGTTGCAGGATCTGTTGGAAGCAGGTGTCCATTTCGGACACCAGACACGCCGCTGGAATCCGAAGATGCGCCGGTTCATTTTCGCCGAGCGCTCCGGCATCTACATCATCGATCTCCAGAAGACCCTCCACCAGCTGCACGAAGCGCAGGAGCTGCTCCGCGCCGTCGTGCTCAAGGGTGAAGGCGTCCTCTTTGTCTGCACCAAGAAACAGCTGAAGGGGATCCTCGAGGCCGAGGCGAAGCGTTCCGGGGCGTTCTACGTCACCGAGCGCTGGCTGGGCGGCACGCTCACGAACTTCCAGACGATCAAGAAGCAGATCAAGCGTCTGAAAGAGCTGGAGCAGGGCGCGGCCGACGGCGAGTTCGCGAACTACACCAAGAAGGAGCAGCTGCTGTTCGACCGGGAGCGCGTCAAGCTCGACAAGAACCTCGCGGGCATCAAGAACATGGGTCGGCTCCCGGGCGCGCTCTTCATTGTCGACTCGAAGAAGGAGCGCATCGCGGTGGCCGAGGCCAACAAGTTGGGGATCCCGGTGGTGGCGATCGTGGATACGAACGCCGACCCGGATCTGATCAACATCCCGATTCCGGGCAACGACGACGCGATCCGCGCCGTCTCGCTCATCACGGGAGCGGTGTCCGACGTGATCGGGGAAGCCCGGCACCAGATGCCGCTGCGCGACAGTGCCGAGGAGGGCGAGGGCACGACGTACTCGACCGAGACGGGCGTCGAGGCGGAGGGAGAAGGTGGGAAGAAGAAGGGGCCCGCGCGGCGCAAGCGGCGGCCCAAGCCGGAGGCGATTGCCGCTCGGCTGCGGACAGAAGAGCCGCCTCCAGCTGAGCCCGTCAGCGGGGGCGAGGCGTAACCTTTACCCGTTGGGTGTATTACCGACCGCCGCCCTCCGTCCCAACGGCGCGAGGGCGGCGTTTTTATGAGGAGTGAGGAACAGTGGCAACTGTGAAAGAGATTCCCGCAAAACTGGTGGCCGAGCTGCGCGCCCGGACGGGCGCCGGCATGATGGACTGCAAGAAGGCCCTCGAAGAGACGGGCGGCGACCTCGAGAAGGCCGTCGACCTCCTGCGCAAGAAGGGGGCGGCCAAGGCCGACAAGCGCGCCGGGCGCGAAGCGTCCGAAGGGTGGATCGGCTCCTACGTCCACTTCGACGGCTCCGTCGGCGTCATGGTCGAGCTGAATTGCGAGACCGACTTCGTGGCTCGCACCGACGACTTCCAGCTGCTCGCCAAGGAGGTCGCCGTGCACATCGCCGCGACCAACCCGCTCGCCGTCCGGATCGAGGATCTGCCGGCGGACGTGGTGGAGCGCGAGCGTAAGGTCTACGAGTCGCAGGTGGCCGAGCAAAAGAAGCCGGAGAACATCCGCGCCAAGATCGTGGACGGTATGCTGCGGAAGTTCTACGAAGAGCGCGTCCTGCTGGAGCAGAAGTTCGTGAAGGACGACAAGCGGACCGTCGGTGAGCTCGTCAAGGACCTTTCGGCAAAGACCGGCGAGAAGGTGGAAGTACGGCGGTTTGTAAGATTTGAATTGGGAGGTAATTAGGTGGCCAAGCTGGCGTACCGGCGCGCGCTCCTCAAAGTCTCGGGCGAGGCGTTCGCCGGTCGCGCCGGCGCGGGCATCGACTTTCAGGTTATCGAGCGGGTCAGTGACGAGCTGAAGCAGGTCGCGGCCACGGGCGTGCAGCTCGGGCTCGTGGTGGGCGGCGGCAACATCCTGCGTGGCACGACGGCCAGCCAGCAGGGCATGGACCGGGTGTCCGCCGACTACATGGGCATGCTCGCGACCATCATCAACGCCCTGGCGCTCCAGGACATTCTGGAGAAGAAGGGAGTGGATACGCGGGTCATGACGGCGATCCGGATGGAGGAGCTGGCCGAGCCCTACATCCGGCGGCGGGCCGTGCGTCACCTCGAGAAGGGCCGCATGGTCATCTTCGCGGGTGGCACGGGAAACCCGTACTTTTCGACCGACACCGCGGCCGTGCTGCGCGCCCTCGAGATCGAGGCGCAGGCCATCCTCAAGGCCACTAATGTGGACGGTGTGTACACGGCGGATCCCAAGAAGGACCCCAAGGCCGAGTTCATCCCGGAGCTGTCGTTCCAGGAAGCGCTCGTGAAGGGCTACGCCGTGATGGACGCCAACGCCTTCGGGTTGTGCAAGGAGAACAAGCTCCCCATCGTGGTATTCAACATCAACCAGCCCGGCGCGACGGCCAGAGTGCTGGCCGGAGAGCGCGTCGGCACGATCGTCAAATGACGACCACTCTGGCCGACCAGCTGAAGCACGCCAAGCAGCTGATGGACAAGACGGTAGAGGCGGTGAAGCGGGAGTTCGCCACCGTCCGCACCGGCAAAGCGAGCACCGCCCTTCTCGATCTCGTGCGGGTCGAGGCGTATGGGAACGACATGCCCCTGACCCAGGTCGCGAGCGTCGCCGCGCCCGAGCCGAAGCTCCTCACGATCCAGCCGTGGGACAAGACGCTGCTCAAGGCGATCGAGAAGGCGATTCTCGCCTCGGACCTGGGACTCACGCCCTCCAACGACGGCAACATCATCCGCATCCCTGTGCCGTCCCTGACGGAAGAGCGGCGCAAGGACCTGGTGAAGGTGATTCACAAGCTCGCCGAGGAGGGTCGCGTCGCGATTCGTCACGCGCGCACCGAGACGATGGGGAAGATCAAGAAGACGGAGCACGTCTCGGAAGACGAAATCAAGAAAACCGAGAAGGATCTCCAGAAAATCCACGACGAGCACTTGAAGCTCGTGGACGCCGCGGTGAAGGCCAAAGAAGCGGAGATGATGGAAGTCTGATGGTGTCCGGCCCGATTCCCCGCCACGTGGCGATCATCATGGACGGCAATGGGCGCTGGGCGGCGGAACGCCGGCTCCCTCGGCCCTTCGGCCATAGGGCAGGCATGAAGGCCGTGCGCGAGACGGTCGAAGGCGCGATCGAGGCGGGCGTCGAGGTGCTGACGCTGTTTGCCTTCTCCGAGGAAAACTGGCAGCGCCCCCCCACCGAAATCTCGGCATTGATGGACCTGCTCGAGGAGTACATCGCCGCTGAAGTGGCCGAGCTGGCG
>DATHDT010000133.1:0-6625 GCA_035318905.1 Gemmatimonadales bacterium
CACCCCGGGCACGGGGATCGGCGATCCGGCGAGCTACACCGGGTTCCACAACACCAGCCGCTACCTCACGCTCGACGCGAGCCACACGTTCATCCGCAGCGCCGAGCGGGCGCTGTCACTGAACCTGAACTTCTCGCGCCAGCAGGACCGGACGATCGCCGGACCGCTCGACCCGGCCTATGAAGTCGGCTCGCGCAGCCCGGCGCTCGGGCTCGAGCTGGGCACGATCGACTTCAACTTTGGCGGCTTCGGGTTCCCCGACGACCAATTGATTCAGAACGTCCGCACCAACACCGGCACGCGGATCCCGTACTTGAACCGTACGGACCTCTCGAACCGTCAGCCCTACCGGATGAACCCGTACGGCATGATCTCGGGTGGCTGGCGTACCGAGGGGCTGAATGTCGCCGGGACCCTCTACGACGAGACCCGGTTCTCGGGTCGCGCCAACGTCGACTTCCAGGCGAACCGCTATAACCGCTTCCAGTTCGGCGGCGACTTCGTCAAAACCCAGCTGGCCTATTGGAACTCGGGGTTCTTGGTGCAGTTCGGCATGGATGCCTACAAGGTCGATCCGCTCAAGTATGGTCTGTTCGCGGCCGACCGCCTCGACCTGGGCGACGTCGTGCTCGAGCTCGGCGTGCGCTACGACTACTACAACAGCAACGCGCTGTTCGCGAACACCCCTGGGCGCATCTACACCAACCCGGCGTGGAGCGCGCAGGCCGCTTCGAACCCCGACTCGTTGGCGGCGTCGATCGCCCGCGTGTTCACCCCCAGCGTCGGCCACTCGGCGGTGTCGCCGCGGCTGCGCGTCTCGTTCCCGGTGACGGAGAACACGGGCTTCCGGCTCTCCTATTCGCACCAGGTGCAGACGCCGGAGTTCACGACGCTGCTGACAGGAATCAACAGCGACCTGGACTTCACGAACACCAACGACCAGTTCGGGCGCGACTTGCAGTTCGGCAAGAGCATCCTGTTCGAGTTCGGCGTGCGGCATGCGTTCAGCCAGGACATGGTGCTGGACATTTCGGCGTACAACAAGGACAAGGTGTCCGACTACGCCGCCCGCATCATCCCCTACGCCGATCCGTTCAACGTCGGCGACACGGTGAACCTGAACGTCCTGACGAACGCGGACTTCGGGAACGTCCGCGGCGTCGACATGAAGCTCGACCGCCGCGTCGGGAATTACCTGAACGCGTCGGTCTCGTACACGTTCCAGCTGTCCAAGAGCACCGGGTCGGATCCGTTCTCGTACATCCGGACGCTGTCGCGTCAGATTTCGCAGGTGACGGGTTCACGGGTGCCGCCGCCGCAGGCGATCCTGCCGACGGACGACAATCGGACGCACAACATCGTCGGCTCGGTGGCGCTGACGCTGCCCAACGACTGGAAGAAAGGCACGACGCTCGGCAACGTGCTGCGCGACGTGAGCGTCTTCGCCACGTTCCGCGTGGTGAGCGGGTTGCCCTACACGCGGCAGGTCAACCAGGGCTCCGGCACGCTGGCGCCCCGCCAGGGCTTCGGCCTCATCGGCTCGCAGCAGGAGCCGATGAACGCGTCGACGATGCCGTGGATCAAGAACATCGATCTGCGACTCAACAAGGCCTTCAAGTTCGGCGGCACGGACTGGACGCTGTACGCGGACGTCCGCAACGCGCTGAACTTCCGCAACGTCAACGCGTTGTTCGTGGAAACGGGCGACGTGGTAAACGCCGAATTCAAGACGGGCGTTCTGTCGGGCGAGTTCCTGAACCTCCGGAACGAAGCCGTCACGAACAGCGCGCTGCGGTCGGGCGACGCCATCGACCTCGCGAACTGCGGGTCGTGGGTCAACCCGGTCAACTGCGTCATGCTGCGCCGCACCGAGGCGCGGTTCGGCAACGGCGACGGGACCTATGCGTTGTCGGAGCAGACCCGGGCGCTGAACGCGTATTACGACTCGTTCTTCGGTCCGCAGAACTTGTACGGCGCTCCGCGGCACATCCGCGTGGGCTTCGAGTTGAACTTCTAGGCAGCCGGTGACCGGCGGCGCCCCAAGCGGGGCGCCGCCGTTCGGTCTATTTCACTCGAGGATGATTATGCGTTCAACCTGGTTTAGTCGCGTGGCTCGGGCCTTCGTCGGCCTGGCCCTCCTCTCGGCGACCGCCGTCACCGTCGTGGCGGCCAAGCCCGGTCCGGAGCGGCCGGCACGGCGGCGCGCCGTCAACCTGTTCGCGGTCACGAACGGCGTGCTGAACGTGAACCGCGTCTTCTGCGGTATCAACAACCTGGGCGAGCTGTGCGTCGACCCGACCAACTCGCCGGTCGTCGGCGGTGGCTTCTGGCCGAAGGGCACGCCCGACCAGTACATCTTCAACTCGGGTCTGCAACTGGCGGGCATGATCCCGGCGGGCGCGGGCGGCGGCAAGCCGGCGTTCCCGTGGGCCGGCGACACCGTGGGCGCGTACTTCTTCGACGCGCGCGGCACGCAGGTGCAGGGCGACGCCATCACGCTGGTGTACAACTCGCTCGACGTGGGCGACGCGGCCGCGTGGCCGGCAGGCGCCTTTGTGAACGACACGAACATCTACCATCCGATCCTGAAGCAGCGGGCCGACAGCGGCGCGTTGCACCGGGACGGCAGCGGCATTTCTATCTCCCAGCAGGACCTGTGGACGCGCGCGTGGGACGGCAACCCGGGATTGCTCTCGGGCCGCACGCACCCCATGGGCATCCTGGTCGAGGAGCGCGGCGTCGCCTGGAACTACCCGACCGGTAACGAAGACATCATCTACTTCCTCTTCACGTTCTACAACGTGACGGCGAGCAGCTGCGCGGTGTACGGCAATCTGTTCCCGCACGTGCAGGACCTCATTCGGAGAACGGCGTTGCAGAACGAGATCTGCGCCGTCGGGCAGAACTTCCAGAGCCGCAACGAGGCCGTCTTCAACTTCAACATCCCCGATGGCGGCTATGCCATCGACAGCCTGTACAGCGCTTTCTCGATGGACCCCGACGTCGGGGACGCCGGCGCGAACTACTCGACGGCGATCCTGCCCTTCAACATGGGCGTCGCCTACAAGGCCGACTTCCTCGAGCCCAACTGGTCCTTCCCACCCGATATCTTCGGCGCGCCGTTCGTCTCGTCGCCCGGCTTCGTCGGCGTGAAGTACCTGCGCTCGCCCAAGGTCGGCGGTGTCGAGGTCGGTCTCTCGATGTTCTCCAACACGCGCAACGCGGCGACCGGCTTCCCCGATCCCGTGGGCGTCATCCAGTTGTACCGTTACCTGTCGGGCAAGGTCAGCCCGGCCCTCGGGGACAATCCCTGCACGGTGAACCCGATCACGCAGAAGATGTGCTTCCTCGACCAGGCCTTCACCGACACGCGCTTCTTCGAGTCGTCGGGTCCCTTCACGCTGGCCCCCGGCGAGTCGCAGACCATCGTGGTGGCCTACGTGCACGCCGCTCCCACCCCTGCCGTGCTGCCGTTCATCGGTGGTGATATGAAGCCGGGCATTCCGGCGCCGGGGGACTCGATCTTCGCCGACCCGAGCCGCGTCCGCACCATCGAGCGCGCCGCCGGGTGGGTCAGTGCAGCCGACTCGAACGGCAACAACATCATCGAGCAAAACGAGGTCACGTCGGTCAAGCGCTCGCTGCTCGACAAGGCGCTGCGCGCGCAGGCCGTCTACAACAACAAGTTCCTGCTCCCGTTCGCACCCGAGGGGCCGCGCTTCTTCCTGGTCCCCGGCGACAACCAGGTGACGATCGCCTGGCAGCCGAGCGAGACGGAGACGATCAAGTCGGGTGGGGGCGATCCGTTCTTCTCGATCGCCAGCCAACCCTTTGTGTTCGACTCCCTCGGCAACCCGAGCGCAAACCCTCTGTACGACCCGAACTTCCGGCAGTACGACGTGGAGGGGTACCGGATCTACCGCGGCCGGTCGACGAGCCAGCTGGAGCTGGTGGCGCAGTTCGACTACGCGGGCAGCGAGATCATCGATTACACGGGCACCTTCGCGTACACGACCGACACGGACGGTGACGGCATCAGCGAATGCGCGCCGGAGTTGGGGGTGCAGGATGACTGCCCCCAGACCTTCCCGAGCGTGGCTGGTGAACCGCACGGCCTGGTGGGTGACGTCATTCAGGTGCCCATCGGCGGTCGCGTGCAGTTGGCCAACGGGTCGATCCTCATTGTCAGGGCAGACACGGCGGTCACCGGGAACGCGTCGGGCTTCCCCGCGCTGACGGATGGCGGGATCGGCTTCGGGTTTGTGGACCGCAGCGTCCGGAATTCGTTCACGTATCACTATGCGGTGACGGCGTTCGACGTGAACTCGTTCACGTCGGGTCCGTCGGCGCTCGAGTCGCCGCGCGTGACCAAGTCGGTCACGCCGCGGAAGCTCGGCTCCAACGCCACCGCGGCCGTGTTGGTGCAGGGTCTCTACGGGGCCAACGGGGCGCTGCTGAACGCCAACGCGTCGTGGCCGACGATCGACCCCGCCGCCGGGACGTTCACCGGCACGATTCCGCCGGCGAACGATGGGCAGATGCTCTTCACGTCGGCGGTCGTCGAGGCCCTCGCCGCTGGCAACATCGCGGTGCGGTTCGATTCGCAGGTGCCGGGCTTCGCCGACGGCATCGGCACCGGACCGACGATCTGGGTCACGGTGTACGCGGGGACGGACTCGGTCCGCAAGGGCATTCCGCTCTTGATGCCGGCCTTCAACGCCAGCCGCAACACGAATACCAGCTACGCCTTCGACCAGCCGATCGCGCGGTATGATTCGAGCGCCGCGCGGCGGTTCGGCATCCAGTTCACCAAGGATGTCCGGATGCCGCTGACGTTCTCGGCGGGAGCGGCGCCGATTTCGGCGACCTCCGTGGGTATCTCGCTCACCGCGGGCCGGTACGACGTGGGGGGCGAGGGCAGCCGTTACCTCGCGCACTCCCGGTGGTCCGATTCGACGGCGCCCGAGACCGCTGACCCCACGATTGTGGCGTACGCCGATAAGTCGCACAACGCTGGCGCGCTCACCGGTGTCGACAGCATTTGGGGGCCGGAGGACTACCGGATGCGCGTCTCGCTCGTCGGTGCGAACTCCGACGCCCCCGGACCTTTCGGGGCGCCGAACCTCGGCAACTTCCGGGGTTATGGGTTCGGACAGACGGCTTGGTACCCGGCGGACTTCTACGTCACGTGGAACGCCGATTCGAGCGTGACGGTGCGCGATTCTACGCACCGCGTCACGCTCCCCGTCGCGAAGAATGGAGGCACGGGGTACGGCTTCCTCAACGTCCGGGCGTACCTCGCCGCCGGCGTCACCGCCGGCACCAATCCGCCGACGGACATCGACGACGGGACCGGCACGCCGAACATCAACGTGGTGGGTTATCACCATATCTACGGGATGCCGCCGGACTGCTTCCCCGAGTGGTGGGCGATCCCGTGTGTCCAGCTGGAGGCGAAGGCGCAGTACGAGCCGGTCGACTTCAACTGGAACGGCGTGGCGGACGGGAACGGCATTGCCCTCGCGATCAACGGTGAAGTGTTCATCATGAAGATGGCCGCGATTCCGGCGGCGGGAAAACGCTGGCACCTGCGGGCGATCACGGGGTCGATGACGGCCACGTGCACGCCCGGGCTCGCGCCCGTCATGACGGACTGCTCGAACTACGCGTTCACTCCGCCCACGGTGCGGCCGTCTCGTGCGCCGGGGCTCACGTATCAGGTGACGGTATCGCAGCAGTTCGCGGTGGACAGCACGGTGGCGGGGGATCTGTCGCGCGTGCACACCGTGCCCGATCCGTACTATGTGACGAATTCGCTCGAGATCACCCCGAACACGAAGATCTTGAAGTTCGTGAACCTGCCCAACCGCGCGATCGTCCGGATCTATTCGGTCTCCGGGGTCCTGGTGCAGGTGCTCACGCAGAACGACGTGACCGGCGGGGGTGAACTGACCTGGAACCTGCGGAACCGCAACCAGCAGTTCGTGGCGTCCGGCGTGTACTTCTATCACGTCGAAGGTCCGGACGGGCAAACGAAGGTCGGGCGGTTCACCGTAGTCAACTTCGCGCAGTAAGGGAGGACGCCATGAAGCTTACGATCACTCGCGGATTGCTCGCGATCGCGCTCACGGCGGCGGCTACCGCTCCCGCAGCTGCGCAGGTCGTCGACCGGTCCGACAACACGGCCTACGGCACCACCGCCGCGGAGTACCTGCTCCTCGGCGCCGGGGCCCGCGGCGCGGCACTGGGCGGCTCGTTCGCCGCCCTCGCCACCGACGTCACGGCGCTGTACTACAACCCGGCGGGGCTCGCGCAGCTCGCCCGGCCCGGCGCCATGGTGTCGACCGTCAACTACATCGCCGACACCAAGTACACCTGGGCCGGCATCGCCTTCCCGATGGGTGGAGGCTCGAGCGCCGTCGGCATCAGCGTCGGCTCGTTCGGCTTCTCCAACCAGCCGGTCTACACCGTCGAGAATCCCGACGGCGATGGCCGCGTCTACTCCGTGAACGAGTCGTTCTTCGCCGGCACCTATGGCAAGAACTTCTCCGACCGGTTCTCGGCGGGCGTCACGCTGAAGTTCCTGACCGACAAGCTGGGCTCGACCTCGGCCAGCGCGTTCGCG
>DATHDT010000134.1:0-7432 GCA_035318905.1 Gemmatimonadales bacterium
CAAGGACGTGCAGGACATCGAGTTCACGTTCGAGCACGGCAAGCTCTACATGCTGCAAACGCGTCGCGCGCAGCGGACGGGGGTCGCCGCCGTCCGCATCGCCGTCGAGCTGGCAGAGGAAGGACTGATCACGCAGGACGAAGCGGTGCAGCGCGTCCCGCCCCAGGACCTGGATCAACTCTTCCACCCCATGGTCGATCCCCGCGCGCCGGTGACCGTGCTCGCCAAGGGTCTCCCGGCGTCGCCGGGAGCGGCCACGGGTGAGGTCGTGTTCGACGCCGACGAGGCGGAAGCGCTGAAGAAGAAGGGCCGCGACGTGATCCTGGTGCGTCCCGAGACCTCGCCCGAAGACTTCCACGGGATCGTGGCCGCGCGCGCGGTCCTCACCGCGCGCGGCGGGATGACCAGCCACGCCGCCGTGGTGGCGCGCGGCATGGGCAAGACCTGCGTCGTCGGGGCCAAGGACCTGGAGGTCGAGCCGAGTCTGGGGCGCTTCCGCGTGGCCGGCCGCACCGTGAAGAAGGGTCAGATCATCACCGTGGATGGCACCCTGGGACGGGTGATTCTCGGCGCCGCCAAGGTGGTCCTCCCGAAAGTGGGCGCGCACTTCGCCAAGCTGATGGGCTGGGCCGATGCGCGCCGCCGGCTCCGCGTGCGCGCCAATGCCGATACGCCCGCCGATGCGCGCCGGGCGCGGGAGTTCGGCGCTGAGGGTGTGGGATTGTGCCGCACGGAGCACATGTTCTTCGAAGGTGACCGCATCACGGCGATGCGGGAGATGATTGTCGCGCCCGACGAGCAGGGCCGGCGCACCGCCCTGGCAAAGCTGCTCCCGATGCAGCGCAACGATTTCGAGGGGATCTTCGAGGCGATGGCGGGACTGCCGGTGACGATCCGTCTGCTCGATCCGCCGTTACACGAGTTTCTCCCCCACACGCGGGAGGAGATCGCCGGCCTCGCCAAAGGACTCAAGATCCCGGTGGCGCAGCTCGAGCGCACGGTCGAGGGACTGCGCGAGGCGAATCCGATGCTGGGGCACCGCGGCTGCCGGCTGGGGATCAGCTACCCCGAGATCACGGAGATGCAGGCCCGCGCGATCTTCGAGGCGGGGGCCCTCGTCGCGGCGCGAGGCAAGAAGGTCACCGTCGAGGTGATGGTGCCGCTCGTCGCGCACGTCGAGGAGTTTCGTCTTCAGGAGGAGATCATCCGCCGCGTCGCCGAGGAAGTTTTCCACGCGGAAGGCCGCGCGGTGCCGTACCTGGTGGGGACGATGATCGAGGTGCCGCGGGCGGCTCTCACCGCCGACGACATTGCCAAGGAGGCGGAGTTCTTCTCGTTCGGCACGAACGACATGACCCAGATGACGTTCGGCTTGTCGCGCGACGACGCCGGGCGGTTCCTGCCGCTGTACGTGGAGCGCGGTATCCTCGCCGAGGACCCGTTCCAGGTGCTGGATCAGGAGGGCGTTGGGAAGTTGGTGACGCTGGCTGTGAAACTGGGCCGGGCCACGCGACCCGACCTCAAGATCGGCATCTGCGGCGAACACGGCGGCGAGCCGAGCTCGGTGAAGTTCTGCCACCACGCGGGCATGAACTACGTCTCATGCTCACCCTTCCGGATAGCGATCGCCCGCCTCTCCGCGGCCCAGGCGGCCCTCGAAGAGGCGGGCGTGATCAATCGCACCAAGGCTACCGTTTGAGCGCCATGCTGAGGAAGATCAACGGCGCGAACTGAATCGCGACGCAGATGAGGTAGGCGAATGCGGTGATTACGATGCCGGTCGCCCGCGAGATGCCATGGGTTACCGCGATGCCCGTGCCCGCCAGCCACACGCCCCAGACCGAGAGCGGATTGATAGCGTTCAAGACGGAGCCCAAGTAGAAGCCCGCTCCCGGCGCCAGCATGTCCAGCCCGATCGGGGCCCGGACGTCCGCGAGGTCCGCCACTTGACTCACTCCCCGCGTCGTCAATACGGCGATCGTCACCACCCAAAAGATGACGGTGGTGCTGGACGCGTAGGCGAGCACGCTCATCAAGGTCTTGTAGCGAGCCTGCGCCCCCGTCAGCGCGACCCCGAGCGCCAGCAGGCCGGATCCGGCGGCCAGTCCGATCAACAAGATCACCGGTAGGAACAACACGCCCAAGACCGAATCGCCGCTGTTCATCCGCGCCGCCGTCTCCGGTGGCAAGGACGCGCTCAGTGCCTGCATCGCGGCGTGCTGGTAGGGACGAAGCAGGAATCCATAGACCATCATGAACACGGAGACCGTCAGCCACGGCACCAGAATCCGCGGGCGCTCTTTGACGCGCGTAAACACCGCGGTGGGCTCGTGCAGGACGTTGAACGAGTCCAGCAACGCACCCATGACACTCTGTCCCGCCGGTTGTCCCGGTGGCATCGACGCTTGACTCATACCTGCACCCATTGCGCCTCCCACGCGAAGGTTCGGCGGCCAATATAGCTCACCGCCGGACCAACTGGGCCCCCGGTACCTTGCGCATCTTCCGCCGAATCGTGGCGGTGTGGTCATTGAGGGCCACGACGAACCACTGCCCGGGCACCGGCACATCCTGCACCAACCGATCGACCAGGGCCCGCTCCTTGGTCTGGGAGCGATAGCGGTACCACGGCAGCTTCATCTTCACTCCGAGAACATAGAGCGGAACCTCGGGCATGTGGGTTACCGCCTTGCGGACGAAATACGCCTCGGCGATGTCGGGCGCCGCCGTGAGCACCACGCGGATCAGGGCGAGCGCCTCCTCCGGCAGCTCGTGCGGGATGAACCTGTCTCGCCCGGTCACGTCCTTCCGCTCGGGCGCCGCGAGCTCCAGGAGATCGCCTTGCCGCCACGCGCGGCGGCGATACTCGGCAGCCTCCGCGCTCCGTCCCTCGGCCTCGTAGAACGCCCAGATCCGTTCGTAGCCCTGCGCGCGCGCGGATGGGTCGCGCGTGACCGCGCGCTCGATGTGCTGCACGCCGGCCTCGTCGTGGAGATCGAGCAGAATCTCGCCGAGCGCGAAGTTCGCCGCCGCATGGTCGGGCTCGAGCTGCAACACCGCGCGCAGCGGCTCTAGCGCGGCCCCTTCACCCCGCAGACTCAACGTGAGGTCGGCCCGCTCGGCCGCGTCGCTGAGCGCCAGCGGGCTCTGCGCTGCCTTCTCCTCCAGTGCCGTGAGCCGCTTCTGCTGGCGGACGTCGAGTTCGTGCTTCGCCCGCCACCCCGGTTCGACGGCGCGGCGCCACAACGCCTCGACGCGCTCCCCGAGCCGCGGCAGCGCTGCACCCAGGTACTGTTCGGCCGCGCTGGGGCCCGTCCGCGCGCGCAAGGCAGTCTCCGGAGGCGGCGCGGCCACGCCAAGGGCCCTCAGCCGATCGGCGAGGCTGGGATGGGTGTCTTCGTTGCCCGTGCGCCGGTTGAGCGCGGCCACGAGCCAGCGCCGGCCGTCTTCGACTGGGAAGGGCGCGCGCACCGTCTCCCCCAGCGCCTGCAAGACACCGGGCGGCGGCTCCGGCGAACTCGCCGCGCGGCGAAAGAGCGACGGCCAATACGCCCGGGACAGCCTTGCGCCCTGCACTTCCATACCGACGAGTGCGTGCCCCATCTCCACCTTGCCCGCGAGGCGGCCTGCAAAGTGATCGGCCTCGTACTCCTGCTCGCGGGCCATCACGAACGAGTAGGCATTGAAGTACGGGGCCCAACGTTTCAGGAACCAGTCGAACACCTTGTAGCCCCAATGCCGCTCGGCCTGGAGCTGCTGCACGAGGCGCATCCAGGCGACCCGCACTCGATAGATCCAGGCGCCGAAGCGGCCGTGTTCGCGGGACAGATGTCCCAGCTCGTGCGCCAACACTGCCCGAAACTCCTCCGGCGACAGCGCCTGCATCAGGGGCAGGCCGAGCATGAGGTAGTTCCGATACCAGCCGAAGGGACCGAGCCGCGGTTGCTGCGAGACGGCGGCGTTGAAATCGTCGGTCAGGAGGACGTCGTGAAATCGCGGAGTGTGGAGCGCCTGGCACAGCTCGGCGACGAGCCCGAAGATCGCGGGGGCGTCTCGCTCCGAGAGGAGGATCCCCGCGGGGGCTTCGAAGCGAACCCAGAGCGCCCGCGCGATGGCATAGACGAAGACCAGGAGGATCAATCCGAACTTGCCGATCGCGACGTTCAGGGTGTGGCTCGTCACCGCCAACCAGATCAGGAATACGAGCGCGGCGAGGCAGATCAGCAGGATCATCCAGACGTACGCGTAGCCCAGGAGGGCGAGCGCCGCCACCCGCGCGCGGTAGCCGCGGCGGTTGGTGCGGGCGTAGCTCTCCACGTCGCGCACCAGCGCGTCGAACTGCTCGTGGGTCATCATTCGGCTTGGCGGAGAATGCCGAACGGGAAACGTCAGAGACGTTTCCCGTTCGCAATGGAGGCGCGGGGAATTGAACCCCGGTCCGAGCATGACTCCGATACCGCCACTACGTGCGTAGACCTGGCTTTGGTGGTCTCACTACCTCGGCGCCTGGTCAGCCCTGGTAGCAACAAGCCTCTGCAATCTCTCGCGGCACCCGTTGAGGCCCCAAGTGCCACCAGCCCGACTTTGCGATACGTGAGCGCCGCCTCAGGCGGGCTGCCACTCACGCAGGTGCGTGAAGCCGAAGCTTACGCAGCCAGAGCCAGTTCAGAGTTGGCTTTTGTAGTTTCCCAGTTGATTTACCAGGTGACTGAGAACCTGGGCACGCAACGTTACCCTCGCCAAACCCGTCGAAGCCTGTCGCCCCCGAAAGGTCGCCTAGCAAACTAGCCCCTTTCCCTTCTCCAGCCAACGGGGTACCGTATAAACACAGGCCCCATATGATCCTCGCCCTCGCGTTACTCACGCAGGTAGCCACGCCCGCACCGGCCCGCACGCCGACGGCAGCTCCGATCCGCGTCTGGCGTACCGACTCCACCGTTGCCGTCTCCCTGCGCGACCCTGGCTACGTCACCCTGCTGCACGTGAGCGCGGAGGGGCGGATCAGTGTGCTGTTTCCACTCGAGCCCGACCTCGACACGTGGGTGCCCGGCGACACGCCGTTGCGGATGTCGTTGCCTCCCAGAGCGCAGGGCACCGCCGCCACGTTTGTAGCGATCCGGTCAAGCTGGCCCTTCGATTTCACGGCGCTTCGCGCCGGCGTGGCGGCAGGATCGACCTGGAATTACGGCGGCGCCTGGCTGCTCCAGCCGACGGCCGGCGACCCGCTCGCCGCATTGCTCGACATCGCCGAGCGCGTCACGGACGGGCGTCCGTACGACTATGGTGCGACGCTGTACGAGAACCGGGGCACAATCGCGAACCGCCGCACACCCCGACAACCTGACGTGTGCCTGAGCTGCGTGCGTCACGGCACGCAGGTCGCCGCGGCGCCCCCTGCCATGGCTACCAACGCGGTCGACTGCGCGAACGCCTCGCTCACGAATTCGTTCTGCGGTGTAAACAGCGGCAGCGTTTCGATCACCAGCGCGCCTGCTGCCCCGGCCCAACTGGTCTACCAGACTGCCCCGGCGCCCACGGCGGTCTACGTCCCGTACTTTGTGCCGGTCACACACGGATTCCATCAGCGCTTCACGCCGCCACTGCCTCCGCCCGCGGCGCCAGCCCAGTCGGCGTCGCAAGGGGTTGCCTACCCGATCGCGCCTCGCCTCATCGTACCGTCCTCCACGCAGATCCGCACGATCACGACCCGACGGCCGTAGCCCTTTCAACGCGGTTCCGCCCGGCCTGCTTCGCTCGATACAGCGCCGCATCCGCCGCGGCGCGCAGGTTCATCAGGTCGCCGATCGGATCGGGGTAGGATGCCACACCGCACGACGTCGTGACGATGTAGGGCGAGCTGCGCCACATCCACGTGCTGCCCGCGATCGACTGCCGAATGCGCTCGGCGACTTCGAGCCCCGGCGCGAGCGGCGTCCGTGGGAGCCAGACCGCGAACTCCTCTCCTCCAATGCGCGCGACGAGGTCGCCGTCCCGAACCGCTGCTTCCAGCAAGTAGGCGACATGCTTCAGGGCGGCGTCTCCCGCCGGATGCCCCAGGGTATCGTTTAGCTTCTTGAAGTGATCGAGGTCCACGTAGATCAGCGTCGCGGGCGCGACGGGGCGACTTCCCTCCCCCCGGTACTCCATGAAGGCCCGCTCGAACTCGCGCCGGTTGTTGAGCCCCGTGAGTGGATCGCGAATCGCCCGCTGTTCGGCATCGTGAACGGCGCGCGCGGCGGCGAGCCGGGGCCCGAGCTCTGCGACCAGCGTTCCCATGTGCTCGATGAGAGGCGCATCGGGATCGAGCGGCGCACCGAGTAACACCAGCGCGCCGATCACCATGTTGCCGTCCGCCAGCGGATACGCCGTCCCCGCGCGCTCGCTGCGGCGTCGCTCGGGCATCCCCGGCCCAAACACGTCCTCGCCCCGATTCGACACGATGGGCACGCCAGCCGTGATGGCCCGGGCCGCCGGAGCCTGCGCCGCGAGTGGCAACCCGACGAGCCGCGGGTCCGCGGTCTTCGAAACCACGAGCACCTTGGCTTCCGAGCCGTCGCTCGCGGCCAGCACGAGCGCGGCTCCCCGACTCGCCAGCTCCTGCGCCAGCTCGACTCCGGCGCGCGCGATCCCCTCGAGCGTCTGCACGCCCCCCGCCACTCGCGCCAGTCGCCGCGCCACCACCTGAGGTCGTGGCGCCTCGTCGTGTTGCTCGGCCAGCCGCATGCCCGCCACGAAGCGCCGCAGCTCGGCCACCGCTGCTTCGGTGATCGCCTCCGCGTGGTGTTCTCCTCCCAACAGCAATCCTGCACCGAACGGGAAGTCGCCGACCGCGAGGTACGTCCCCTCGGCATCGGGAGCGACGTGCGCGCGCCCATCGACCGAGGCGAGTTGCACGAGGGCGGCGCCGCGTCGCAGGATGTCTTTGGTGAGGGGACGGTTAAGAATCACTTCGAGCGGGCCATCGGCGGGGCCGACGACCCACCCCGCGCGGGCCGCGTGGGCGCGCGCCAGCAAGTCGAGGATCTCACGAAAGTCGAACGGCGGGGGTCCGCGTCGCCGCAGTCGTCCGGGACGCCACCGGAGGGTCCAGCCCAGCGTCGCCGCGATCGCGGCGGCGGCCGCCAACAATCCCCACAGCGAGTCGCGCCAGACTGCCACTCCGACGGCGAACGCTCCGACCACCTGCAAGGCGAGCGCGAGCCAGCTGCGAGCTCCCCGCGCTGCGGGCTTACGAGTGATTGATGCGACTCGCGGCGGCCGCGGCGCCGAACCCGTTGTCGATGTTGACGACGGTGACGCCCGACGCGCAGGAGTTGAGCATGGCGAGCAACGCGGCGAGCCCGCCGAACGACGCGCCGTAGCCGACGCTCGTCGGCACGGCGATCACCGGGACCTTGACCAACCCGCCGACGACACTGGGCAGGGCGCCTTC
>DATHDT010000135.1:0-2605 GCA_035318905.1 Gemmatimonadales bacterium
CCCCATCGTCACGGTTGTCGAGCGCCACGTTCGTGGCGCTCTTTGTTGCGGCCCTCGCCATCTGGTTCATCGTCCGGGTCGTCGACATCCTGCTGCTGGTCTTCATCGCCATCCTGCTCGCGGTCTATCTCTCCGCGGTCACCGACTGGCTGGAGCGGCGCTTCAAGCTGGTGCGCTGGGCGGGGCTCACGATCGCCGTGGCGGCCACGCTCGCCGCGGTCGTGTTCGTCGGGGCCCTCCTCGTCCCGCCCGTCATCGACCAGACGCAGGCGCTTGTGGGCGGCCTGCCCGACACGCTCACCAAGATCCAGGACGTCCTCGCCCGCTGGGCGAGCCAGTACCCCGTGCTGCGCCGGACGGAGCTCGCCAACCCGACCTCAGGACTCGTCGCCGGGATCGTGAACGACGCCACCGACTTCCTGCGTGGCTCGCTGATTGGCACGGTGCGGGGCGGTGGGAAAGTGTTCATCGAAGGCGCCAGCGTGGTCGTGATGGCGCTCTACCTGGCTCGCCAGCCGGACTTGTATCGCGACGGACTCGTCTCGCTGATCGCCCCGCAACATCGTCCGATCGCGAAGCGGGTCTTCCTGGACATGGCCGCCACGCTGCGGGCCTGGGTCGTCGGCCAGCTGATTGCGATGACCGTGCTCGCCATGCTCACGGCCATTGGCCTGTGGATTCTGGGCGTGCCCTTCTGGCTCGCCTTCGGCATCTTCACCGGGCTCGTGGCGGTCGTGCCGTTCTTCGGCACCCTCGTCTCGACCTTGTTGCCGGCCCTCTTCATGGTGGCGACGGGCGACTGGCTGAGTGTCGTACTCGTGATCACGCTGGGCGTGGTGGTCCACGTGCTCGAGGCCAACTTCATCCTGCCCCGCATCATGCAACGCAAGCTGGCGCTGCCCCCGGTACTGACGATCGGCGGCGTCCTGATCATGGGCACGCTGCTCGGCGCCATCGGCCTCATCGTCGCCGTACCCGTTCTCGCCGTCACGCTGGTGCTGGTGCGCCACGTGCTGCACGGCGAGATCTACGGTGACATCGACCGTCAACAGCCCGCGGTGCTCCGGTCCACCGGTGAGCACCGCATCCCCGCTGCCGCGACATGACGAAACCTCCTCACCATCGTTTTCTGATCGTTGCCGACGGCCAGTTCGGCCCCCTCACTTCGAAGACCGCGAACTCCTGCATCCGCTACTTCCCGGAACGGATCGTCGCGGTCCTCGATCGCGTCGAAGCCGGCAAGACCGTGCAGGATGTGCTCGGCTTCGGCGGCAGCATCCCCGTCGTCGCCAACTTCGATCAGGGAGTCGCCAAGGGGGGTGGGGCGACGGCGGTGCTCATCGGAATCGCGCCGCCGGGCGGCCGCCTCCCCGACGACTGGCGTGGCTGGCTCCGGAACGCCATCGAGCGCCGCCTCGAGATCTGGAGCGGGCTCCACACGTTCATCGGTGACGACCCGGAGTTCGGTCCCCTCGCCAAGTCCAAAGGCGTCAGGATCCTCGACGCGCGGAAGCCGCCACCGAACCTGCCCATCGCCGACGGCCGCGCCGCCGAGGTGGACGCGTTCGTGATTCTGGCGGTCGGCTCCGACTGCAACGTCGGCAAGATGACGGCCCAGCTACAGCTGCGCGACGAGCTGGTGAGACGCGGTCACAAGACGAGCTTCGTGGCAACCGGGCAGACGGGGATCTTCATCGAAGGTTGGGGAACCGCGGTGGACGCCGTCGTCGCCGACTTCATCGCGGGCGCTGCTGAGGAGCTGGTGCTGGAAGGCGCCAAGGGCAACGACATCGTCCTCGTCGAAGGGCAGGGAAGTCTGATTCACCCCGGATACTCCGGCGTGACGCTCGGCCTGCTGCACGGCTCCTGTCCCGACGCGCTGATTCTGTGCCACCAGGCTACGCGCGATTACATCGGCGACTATCACGGCCGCGACCCGTGGGTGAAGATCCCGTCGTACGCCGAGATGATCGATATCTACGAACGCGCGGCGCGCCCTGTGCACCCCACAAAGGTCATCGGGATCTGCCTCAACACCTACGACATGGACGAACAGGCCGCGCGGGCAGCGGTCGCCAAGGCGCAGCAGGAGACGCGCCTCCCGGCGACCGATCCAGTGCGCTTCGAGTCAGGGCCGCTGGTGGACGCGATCGTGAGAGCCGCGGCTTCTTGATGTAGTGCGGCGGCGATTCGGTACC
Source organism: Gemmatimonadales bacterium (assembly GCA_035318905.1). Taxonomy (GTDB): domain Bacteria; phylum Gemmatimonadota; class Gemmatimonadetes; order Gemmatimonadales; family GWC2-71-9; genus 20CM-2-65-7. Next base: position 2,199 of record DATHDT010000135.1, read on the forward strand.
GGTCGCCGCCCTTTCCTCTTTATAGTGCCGCGGTGCACTTCCTCCGCTGCGTATTCGCCGAGTGGGCGCTGGTACGCCCGCGCCTCGTCCGCACTCGCTTCGGCCCGTGCCTGCTACTGCTCGGCGTCGCCTTGGTCTGGCTGGGCCACCACGGTGCCGACCCGCTCGCCGTCGCGCTGCACGCCGGCGCACTCGGGAGCGTGGTGGGCGCCGCGTTCGCCATCGGCTCCGCCGCCGATCGTGCCGCGCTCGTCATCGCGCTCGGTCACCCCACGACGCCCCTCGCCGTGGCGACGGGTCGCTGGCTCGCGGCGGTCCTCCCCGCGGCCGGTCTCGTCGTGGCGTGCAGTCTGGCGGTGGGTTGGCAGACACCCTCCGCCGTCGCGGGACTCGTCGCCGCGGGCGCC
>DATHDT010000136.1:0-17855 GCA_035318905.1 Gemmatimonadales bacterium
CACGAGCGAGCTGTTCACCAAGCCCAAGGTCGAGCAAACCGAGCAATACATCACGGGACGGTTCGGATGATCCCCGCGCCCCGGCCAGTCCTCGACGCCCGCGGCTACAGTTTTTGGTACGGGCCGACGCAAGCGTTGCACGACGTCACCGCCCTCATTCCCCGGCGCGCGGTGACGGCGCTGATCGGGCCGTCGGGGTGCGGGAAGACGACGTTCCTGCGCTCCATCAACCGGCTCCACGACCTGACGCCGGGAACGCGCCACACGGGTGACATCCTGCTCGAGGGAGCGTCGGTGTTCGCCCCGGGGACCGATACGGTCGCGCTGCGGCGACGCGTGGGGATGGCGTTCCAGCGGCCCAATCCGTTCCCCAAGCCCGTGTACGACAACGTCGCCTACGGACCGCGCCTCAACGCGTTGTGCGCGCCGCGCGAGCTTGGGGACCGCGTCGAGCGCGCGCTGCGCCAGGCGGCGCTCTGGGACGAGGTCAAGGATCGCCTGCGCGAGCCCGGGACCGCCCTCTCCGGCGGCCAACAGCAGCGCCTCTGCATCGCGCGCGCGCTCGCCAACGAGCCCGATGTGCTGCTGATGGACGAGCCGTGCTCGGCACTCGATCCGATCGCCACACAGCGCATCGAGGAGCTGATCGTCGAGCTGAAGCAGGCCTACTCGATCGTGATCGTTACGCATAACATGCAGCAGGCGGCCCGCGTGTCCGACTACGCCGGCTTCTTCTATCTCGGCAAGCTCGTCGAGTTCGGGGAGACGGAGCAGATCTTCACCCGGCCGAAGGACGAGCGCACCGAAGCCTACATCACCGGGAGATTCGGATGAGCACCGAAGCACATCGGCACTTTCACGACGAGCTCTCGGAGCTCAAGGTCACGCTGCTCAACATGTCGGGGGACGCGCAGGCCGCGCTCGCGGCGGCCGTCGAGGCGCTGCTGCAGCGCGACGGTCGCAAGGCCGAGGACGTCATCGCGAACGACCGCGAGATCGACCGGCAGGAAAACGAGATCGAAGAGCAGGTCATTCGCCTCCTGGCCACGCAGCAGCCGATGGCGCGCGACCTGCGCTTCCTCACGGCCTCGATGAAGATCGCGAACGACCTGGAGCGCGTCGGCGACCACGCGGTGAACATCGCGCAGTCGGCCGAGCGGCTGCTCGTGAACCGGCCGATCGTCCCCGAGCCCGAGCTGGTCGAGATGGTGCGTCAAGCGCGCACCATGCTGGCCGACGCGCTCGATGCGTTCGTGCGCGGCGACGCGCAGGCGGGGCGGGCGATCTGCAAGCGCGACGACGGCGTCGACGCGCTGCATCAGTCGATGTTCCGGATCCTGCTCACGCACATGATGGAAGACCCGCACATCATCGGCGCCGCGATGGACCTGTTCCTCGTGAGCCGAAACCTGGAGCGCGTGGCCGACCTCGCGACGAACATCGCGGAGGATGTCGTCTTTCTCGTCGAAGGCAAGAGCATCAAGCACCACGCAGAGGATATCGGCACCTGACGACGATCATCTTCCTGTGCGTCGCCAACGCGGGGCGCAGTCAGGTGGCGGAGGGGCTGGCGCGGGCGATGGCGCCCGCCGGGAACGGCTATCGCTTCTTCAGTGCGGGCTCCCACCCCGGCGTCTTGAACCCGTTCGCGGTCCGCGCGCTCGCCGAAGAGGGCATCGACATTTCGCACCATCATTCCAAGGGAATGGACGACGTGCCCTTGGACGAGGCCGACGTCATCGTGACGCTGTGCGCGGATGAGGTGTGCCCCTACGTACCCGGCGCGGTGCGGAAGCTCCACTGGCCGCTCCCCGATCCGAACGACCTCGAGGATTTTCGCGCGGTGCGCGATGAACTGCGCGAGTTACTGCCCCAGCTCTGGTCCGATCAGTAGGTACGATAGCGATAGTACGCCGACGGCGGTTGCGGCCGGCGGCGGAGCGCATCTTCAGACGCGAAGAACCGGATCAGGAGCAGCCCCACGGCGAAGCCGCCGATGTGCGCGAAGAAGGCGGTCCCACCACGATCGACCCCGCTCAGACTCCCCAAGCCACCCAGCAGTTGTAAGACCGCCCAGTAGCCGAGCATCACGTACGCGGGCAGCGTGATCGTGGTCGCATAGAGACCGAAGAACACCAACGAGTGGACACGCACGCGCGGATACAGCACGAGATACGCCCCCAGCACGCCGCTGATGGCGCCCGAGGCACCGACCATCGGCACGACCGAGTTCGGTCCGATGAGCATCTGGGCACCCGCCGCGGCGACTCCGCTCAACACATAGAAGAAGATGAAACGGCCGTGCCCCATCACGTCCTCGATATTGTTTCCGAAGACCCACAGGAACACCATGTTGCCGATGAGGTGGAACCACCCGCCGTGCATGAACATCGACGTGAGCAGCGTCGAGTACTGCGGCTTGTCGACCACACAGAAGAGGCCCTTGGCCAGCTCCACCCCGGCCCCCGGCTTCGCCGTTCGCAACAACTCACCGGGGACAAGGCCAAACTCGCAGACTGAGCGGACCAGGGGCTCGGGGGACCCCATTCCCTGGACGAAGAGCCAGGCGAGCACGTTCGCGGCGATGATCCCGACTGTGACGACGGGGGTCAACTCGGTGGGATTGTCGTCTTTGTATGGAAACATGGGCGCAAATCTAGGCGGGTAGACGCGTAGACGGTTAGGCGGTTACTCTTTGTCGGCGCTGCCTGCCTTTTTGGCACCGTTTCGGGGCACGGGGCTTGCTCGATGCGACGGCCGTCTGCAGCTACGCATCCCAACTCTACAGGAGCCGTACACATGGCGGAGAAAATCATCGGGATCGACCTCGGGACGACCAACTCGGTCGTGGCCGTCATGGAGGGCGGCGACCCGGTCGTCATTCCCAACGCCGAGGGTGGCCGTACGACGCCCTCCGTCGTCGCATTCACGAAGGACGGCGAACGGCTCGTGGGCCAGGTGGCCAAGCGGCAGGCAGTCACCAACCCGCAGAACACGGTGTTCTCGATCAAGCGGTTCATGGGACGCCGGATCAACGAGGTCACCGAAGAGACCAAGCGGGTCCCCTACAAGGTGGTCTCCGGTCCGAACGACCTCGTGGCGGTGGATATCCAGGGGAAGAAGTACACGCCCCCCGAGATCTCCGCGATGATCCTCCAGAAGATGAAGCAGACGGCCGAAGACTACCTCGGCCACAAAGTCGAAAAGGCGGTGATCACGGTCCCCGCCTACTTCAACGACTCGCAGCGGCAAGCGACGAAGGACGCCGGCAAGATTGCCGGCCTCGACGTAGTCCGCATCATCAACGAGCCGACGGCTTCGGCGCTGGCGTACGGGCTCGACAAGAAGAAGGAAGAGAAGATCGCGGTGTACGATTTGGGCGGCGGTACCTACGACATCTCCGTGCTCGAGCTCGCCGACGGCGTGTTCGAGGTGAAGAGCACGAACGGCGACACGCACCTGGGCGGTGACGATTTCGACGCGCGGGTGATCCAGTGGCTCGTCGACGAGTTCAAGCGCGATCAGGGCATCGACCTGTCGAAGGACCCGATGGCGCTGCAGCGGCTCAAGGAAGCCGCCGAGAAGGCCAAGATGGAGCTGTCGACCGTGATGCAGACGGAGATCAACCTCCCCTTCATCACCGCCGATCAGTCGGGGCCCAAGCACTTGAACCTGACGCTCACGCGGGCCAAGCTCGAGCAGCTGGTCGACGACCTCGTGAAGCGCACGATGCCCCCAATGGAGCAGGCTCTCAAGGACGCCGGCCTGAAGCCGTCGGACATCGACGAAGTGATCCTGGTCGGTGGCCAGACGCGCATGCCGAAGGTCCAGGAGATCGTGAAGAGCTTCTTCGGGAAAGACCCCCACAAGGGCGTGAATCCCGACGAGGTGGTGGCGATCGGCGCCGCGATTCAGGGTGGCGTGCTCGCGGGCGAGGTGAAGGACGTCCTGCTGCTCGACGTCACGCCGCTGTCGCTCGGTATCGAGACGCTCGGCGGTGTGACCACGGTCCTGATCCCGCGCAACACGACGATTCCGACGAAGAAGTCGGAAGTGTTCTCGACGGCCGAGGACAATCAGACCACGGTCGAGATCCACGTGTTGCAAGGTGAACGGCAGATGGCGCTCGACAACCGCACGATCGGTAAATTCCAGCTGACCGGTCTGCCGCCCGCGCCGCGGGGGATTCCCCAGGTCGAGGTGACCTTCGACATCGACGCGAACGGCATCCTGCACGTGTCGGCCAAGGACAAGGCGACCGGCAAGGAGCAGAAGATTCGCATCGAAGCCTCCTCCGGCCTCGGTGACAAGGACATCGATAAGATGGTCAAGGAGGCGGAGGCGCATGCCGCGGAGGACCAGCGGCGGCGCGACGAGATCGAGCGGCGCAACCGGCTCGACACGATGGTGTACGACGTGGAGAAGAACTCCAAAGAGTGGGCCGAGAAGCTGGAAGCGAGCCTCAAGACGCGGCTCGATGCGGCCGTGAGCGGCGCCAAAGCGGCGCTGCGCAGCGGCAACCCGGACGACATCGGTAAGGCGTTGGAAGAGCTGCAGCAGGCGTATTCGGCCGCCGGGGCCTCGATGTACGCGGCGTCTCGTGGCGCGCAGCCCGGGGCGGGAGGGACTGACGGCCAGCCCGCCGGAGACCCCGCGGCCGGTGCCAAGCAGGACAACGTGGTCGATGCTGACTACGAAATCGTGGACGACGACAAGAACAAGAAGCCATAAACGAAGGGGGAGCTGATGTCTGTCAGGACGCGGGATTGGTTGAAATTCGGCGCGCTGGTGGCGATGGCGTTTGTGTTCGGGCTCGCCTTCGCCTCGGCGCTGGATCTGCCCACCCGGGGCAACGCCGCCGAGCGATCGGCGGAGATCCTGCAGGGCGTCAGCGCCCCGCCGATGCGGGCGATTCCCGCGGCCGGACCGGCAGCGGACCTCGGCGCTGCGTTCTCGGCGGTCGCCGAGCACGTGAAGCCGGCCGTGGTGTTCGTGAAGTCCGAGCGGCGTGAACGCGCCAACGCCCGGCGCCTCCCGCCCGGCTTCGAGGACTTCTTCCAGATCCCGCGCCGCCCGCAGGTCGAGCAAGGCACGGGGTCGGGATTCATCGTCTCCGCCGACGGCTACATCCTCACGAACAATCACGTGGTCCAGGGCGCCGATCGGGTAACCGTGCGGCTGCTCGACAACCGCGAGTTCACCGCCCGCATCGTCGGCACTGATCCGTCGACCGACGTCGCCGTCATCAAGATCCCGGCGACGGGCCTGACGACCGTCAACTTCGCCAACTCCGACTCGACGCGTATCGGCGAGTGGGTCCTGGCGATCGGCAACCCGCTCGGTGAGGCGTTCACATTCACCGTGACCGCCGGCATCGTCAGCGCCAAGGGCCGCCTGCTCGCGGGCCTGCAACAGTCGCGTTATTCGATTCAGGACTTCATCCAGACCGACGCGGCGATCAACCCCGGCAATTCGGGTGGACCGCTCGTCAATGTTCGCGGGCAAGTGATCGGGATCAACGCGGCGATCGCGAGCGAGACCGGGTACTACGCCGGGTACGGGTTCGCGATTCCCATCAATCTCGCGCGCACGGTCATGACCCAATTGATCGCGACGGGGCACGTGGAGCGTGCAGTGATGGGCATCCAGATCCGGCCCATCACGCCGGAAGACGCCGAGGTGGCCAAGCTGGCGGAGATCCGCGGCGTCGTGGTGAACGACTTCAGCCCCTCCGACAACTCGCCCGCCCGCCGCGCCGGGATCCAGGAAGGTGACGTGATCCTCGCGGTGGACGGCGATCCGATCGAATCGGTATCGCAGCTGCAACAGAAAGTCGGCTTCCGGAAGGCCGGTGAGGCGGTCCAGGTCAGCCTCGCGCGCGCGGGCGGTGAGCGGAAGACGCTGACCGTGCGGCTCGCGGCGGCGCCCGGCCCTGAAGCCGACTCTGAGGAAGTGGCGGCGGCGGAAGACGCGACGCCCAAGCGGGGCCTCGCGCCCAAGGAAGAGACCCTGGGGATCTCGGTCGAGCCATTGTCGCAGGAAGACGCGCGTGAGCCAAGCCTGCGGGCGGTGGCACGCGCCGGGGGCGGCCTCGCCGTCACCTCCGTTTCACCGGACGGACCGGCGTATCAGAAGCTGTTGGATGCGACGGCCGCGGGTGGGGGATATCCCGACATCATCCTGAAGGTCAACGGCCAACCGACACGCTCACGCGCCGAGTTCCGCGCGGCACTGGCGACCGTCAAGTCGGGCGACATCGTCACGCTCACCGTCCTCGGGTACGGCCCGCCCGACGGCTGGTCGCAACGGGTGGTGCGGCTCCGGGCGCGCTAGACGGGACGCCGCTCCGCGAGCATCAGCGCGGCCGTCGCGACGAGCCAGGCGACGAAGAGCGCCTGGCCGTAGTAGAGGTTCTGCGAGAACTCGCTGAACCCTACCGCGACGGCCGCGTTCGTTACAGCCACCGCAAACGCGCCCCACCCGAGCCAGCGCGGGTAAACCTTGCCGTTCCAGATGGCCCAGCCGAACACGTAGGCCACGAGCCCCAACGCAAACGTCGCCAGACGCTCCGCCGCGAGGCCGGCGGGGTGCAGCATGTCGTAGAGGAACACCGCGTGGGTCGACGTGAGCGCCTTATCCGACGTCGTGTAGGCGTGCGCGAGATGCGCGCCGGCCCCCACCATGAAGAGCACATTCAAGGCCCACACCGCGAAGGCGAAACCGGCGAGCAGCACGCCCGCTCGCCCGGGGGCGGAGCCGGGCGTCTCGCCGTGGCGCAGCGCGACGCCGATCAACCCCATGTACATCAGCGGGAACGCGAACAGCAGCGCCCAGTGAAGCGCGCGCCAGTACCTGGTGGCGGAGATGGTCTCGAGCTGCGCAGCGCCATCGCCCACGAGGAATGGGTGCATGAGCCCGGCGGCGCCGGCGAGCAGCGCGCCGGCCAGCAGGCAGAGACCGTAGAACAGGGGACGGCGGGTGAGGGTCATGTCCTAATCTAGCACGCGGTCCGGCCGGGCATATATTCTCGGGCATGCAACTCAACCGCATCCTGCGCGAAGGCTTCATCGCGGGCTGTATCGGCGCGGCGATCGTGGCGGTGTGGTTCCTCGTCATCGACGCCATCAATGGTCGCCCCTTCTTCACCCCGGCGATGCTCGGGAGCGCCGTCTTCTGGGGCGCGCACGATCCCAGCGGCGTCGTGATCGAGTACTCCCGCATCATCGGCTACACGATGATTCACGTGAGCGCCTTCGTGGTGGTCGGGTGCATCGCCGCCGCGCTCGCGGCCGAAGTCGAAGTGGCGCCGTCGACGCTGTTCCTGGTCGTCGTGGGCTTCTGCTTCTTCGAGGTGGGGTTCTACATTCTCGTCGCGCTGCTCGCGAAGCCGCTGCTCGGGTACCTGGCGTGGTGGAACGTGGCGATCGGCAACTGCCTCGCCGCCCTCGCCATGGGCTACTACCTGTGGCGCGAGCACCCGCAAATCGGCGAAGAGCTGCGGCGCCACCCGCTTGGCGAAACCGCGGACGGCGAGTAGCTCAGCGCCGGGTGACCGCGTAGACATCCAAGGGGACGGCCCGCTCGGCGTCCCCTTTGCCTTCCCGCACCGCCCACCGGAACCACACCGCCGTCATCGCGCCCCACAACGCGAGGGCGCCGACCACCCACATCAACAGCCCTCCGATTTGCTGGTCGGCGAGCACATCGAGACCGAGCGCCAGGCGCGGCGCCTCGGCATAGAACGGATACAGGACGTTGTCCGACAGGGTGATCAGGGCCCCCGTGATCGACATCGGGAGCCCCAGCAGAAACAGGTACAGCATCTGCCCGGGATACGGGATCCGCGGCAGTTCGGGGACCGGAGACAAGACCGGCCACCACATGAGGACCGCTGTCGCGAGGAATACCAGGTGTTGAAGGATGTGAAGGTTGTGATGACGTAGGGCGGCGTCATAGAAGACCGGCACGTGCCACAAGACGATCGGGGCCGTGAAGATCGCCGCCGCGATCACGGGCCGCGTCACCAGTCGCGCCAGCGCCGTGACCCACCGCGGCGCGAGAACGCGCCGGACCACCCAGGCCGGCGTCCCGTAGAGGAGCAAGGGCGGAAACAGCAGCGTGAGCAGCAGGTGCTGCGCCATGTGAGCGCTGAAGAGGTACCGGTCGGAGAGGTTGTGCAGCGGGCCGTTTAGCGCCAGGAAAGTCACGAACAGCGCCGCGCCGAATGCCACCACGCGGCGGCGATCGGTCTGCAGGCCTCCCCAAAAAACGTAGAGCCCGCCCAGGAGGACGAGCCCTATCACGACGCTGGGATGCAGGTCCCAGCGATTCCACGGAGTCACGGGTTCACGTCCCGGTCCGCAGCCGCACCGCTCCAAAGAAGAGGAAGAGCAATCCGATCATGACGCTGACGGCGAGGAGCAGCGGACCACTGAACAGGAACACGAACAGGCGGCTGTCGAACTTGAGGTGCATGTAGAACAGCACGACCAGCACGAACTTGACCAACGACAGCACCAGCAACACAGGCACGAGCACCGGTTGGAAGGCGGGCACATAGAACACGCCCACCTCGATCAGCGTGATCATCACGAGGATCGCGGCGATGCGCAGATACGTCCCGGTCGTCGCGTGCGCCTGCTCGCTCATCTCGCCTCCATCACTGAATCAGGTACACGAGGGTGAAGATCACGATCCACACCACGTCTACGAAGTGCCAGTAGAGTCCCGTGATCTCGACGGTGACTGCTTGCTCGGGTCCGAGTTTGCCGCGCAGCGCCTGCACCCACAGGGTGAGCAACCAGATCACCCCCACCGTCACGTGCGCGCCGTGCGTCCCCGTGAGCACGAAGAAGGTCGAGCCGAAGAGGTTGGTGGTGAGGCCGAGGCCCTCGTGTACGAACGAGGTGAACTCGTAGACTTGGCCGCCCAGGAACACGAGCCCGAGGAAAGCTGTGGTGAAAAGCCAGATCTTCGCCTGCTTCAGGTCGCCGCGTTGCACCGCCGCCAGGGCGAGCACCATCGCGAGGCTGGACATGAGCAGGTCGAAGGTGCTGAAGGACGTGAACGGAATGTTGAGCACGTCGTGCGGGAAGGGGCCGACGAGGCTCTTCCCCTTGTAGATCAGGTACGTCGAGATGAGTGAGCCGAAGAGCAGGCATTCCGAGCCGATGAATGCCCAGAAGGCCATCTTGCGGCTGTCGACCCCCATGAAGGTGGCGTGCCCGTGTGCGACAGCGACGGCGTGGGTGTCGGTGTTGTAAGCCATCTACACCTCGAATGGCTCGTAGGCCCAGAGATAGATGCCGGCGATCACGACGGCCAACCCCACGAACACCAGCCACAGCTGGTGCGATAGCGCGGCGATGGCCATGAGCGGCAACCCCACGGCCGTGACCATCGGCCACCACGACCCGCCGGGCACGTGAATCGGCGCTGGGGGCGTCGCGGGCAGCGGCGCCATGGGGGCGTGGTGCTCCGTCTGCCACAGCGGGAGCCGGTTCTCGACGCGCGGGATCACCGTGAAGTTGTAGACGGGCGGCGGTGACGAGATCGCCCACTCGAGCGTCGCGCCTCCCCACGGATCGTTGCCGGCGATTTCACCGCGCCGGCGGCTCCACCACAGGTTCACCAGGAACACGAGCACGGCGACGCCGATCAGGAACGCGCCGGCGGTCGAGACCTGGTTCAATCGCGTGACGCCCAGCTCCGGCCCGTACGTGTAGATGCGGCGCGGCATGCCGAGCAGTCCGCTGAAGTGCATTGGGAAAAACGCCAGGTTCATGCCCACGAACGTCAGCCAGAAGTGCCACTTGCCGAGGGTCTCGGACAGTTTCCGACCCGTCATCTTGGGCCACCAGTAGTACATCCCGGAGAACAGGCCGAGCATCGTGCCGCCGAACAAGACGTAGTGAATGTGCGCCACGACGTAGTACGTGTCGGTCTGTTGCAGGTCCGCGGGGGGCGAGGCGTGCGTCACGCCCGACAAGCCACCGATGATGAACATGCCGATGAACCCGACCGCGAACAGCATCGCCGTGGTGAAGCGGAGCTGGCCGCCCCACATGGTGCCGATCCAGTTGAAGATCTTCACACCCGTGGGCACGGCGATCAGCATGGTGGTCGCCGAGAAAACCGAATCGGCGATCGGCCCGAGGCCGACGGAGAACATGTGGTGGCTCCACACGCCCCACCCCATGAAGCCGATCAAAACGCCCGAATACACGACGACCGTATACCCGAACAGCGGCTTACGCGAGAATGTGGGGAGCACCTCGGACACGATGCCCATCGCCGGCAGGATCAGGATGTAGACCTCGGGGTGCCCGAAGAGCCAGAACAAGTGCTGCCACAGGATCGGGTCGCCGCCGCCCGCCGGCACGAAGAAATGGGTGCCGAAGAACCGGTCGAACATGAGGAGCACAAGCGCGACGGTGATCACGGGGAATGCCGTGATCACGAGGAACTGCGTGATCAACGTCATCCACGAGAATGCGGGGAGCCGCATCAGCCTCATGCCTGGCGCCCGCATGTTCAGGATCGTCACGATGAAGTTGAAGCCGGCGGCGAGCGACGCGATGCCGAGGATCTGCAGTCCGAGGAGCCAGAAGTCGACGTTCGGTCCGGGGGAGAACTGCCGTGACGTCAGGTTCGCGTATCCGAACCACCCGGCGTCGGGGGCGACCGAGAGATGCCCGGCCCCGAACAGCGGCCCCGCGACGAAGCTCGCGTTGAGGAACAGGCCGCCGAGCAGGAACACCCAGTAGCTGAACGCGTTGAGCCGCGGGAAGGCGACGTCGCGCGCGCCGATCTGGAGCGGGATGATGTAGTTGAAGAACGCGGCCGAGAGCGGCATCAACGCGAGGAACACCATCGTCGTGCCGTGCATCGTGAACAGTTGATTGTAGACCTCGGCGCTGACGCCGATCCCCTCCGGCTTGGCCAGCTGCGCGCGAATCACCAACGCCTCGAGCCCGCCGATGAGAAAGAAGACGAGCGCGGTCCAGAAGTACAGCAGGCCGATGCGCTTGTGGTCGGTGGTGGTGAGCCAACTCTTCATTTCAGGCTCTGGAGGTAGGCGATCAGCGCGGCCACCTGATCGTCGGGGAGCGGCATCGCGGGCATGAGCGACCCGGGCTTGAGGTACGGCGCGTTGGTGATCCAGCGCCGCAGCCACTCCTCAGTGTTCGGCAGCGTCGCGCCCGCCAGTGTCGTGCGGCCGCCCACGTGGGTGAGATTCGGTCCCACAGTCCCCCGCGCCTGGGGTACGCCCGTAATCGTGTGACAGGCGATGCAGGCGCCGTGCGCAAACAGATCCTGGCCGCGCTCCGCGAGCGATCCCCGGACCGGAGTGGCAGCGGGCGTCAACTGATGGGCGGCCCACGCCGCGAACGTCGAGTCGGTTTGGACGAATACCCGGAGCCGCATGTTCGCGTGCGACGCGCCGCAGAACTCCGCGCACTGGCCGGCATACTCGCTGACCGAATCAGGCGTGAAGACGATGCGCGTCGTCCGTCCGGGGGTGAGGTCGCGCTTCCCGCCGAGGCCCGGCGCCCAGAAACTGTGAATCACGTCTGCCGACGTCATTTCGAGTTGCACCGCCCTGCCCCGCACGAGATGCAGCTCGTTCGCGGTTACGACGCCGAGCTCGGGGTAGCGGAACTCCCACCACCACTGGTGCCCGATCACTTCCACCCGCAGGGCGCCCGCCGGTGCGGGAGCCGCCGTCGCGAAGATCGTGCGCATCGTGGGCACCGCGATGAACACGAGGATCAGCGCCGGCGCGAGGGTCCAGCCGATCTCGAGGACGGTGTGGCCGTGCAGCCGTGACGGGGGACCCGCGCCCTCGCGGGCCCGGTAGCGGAAGATCACGAACAGGAGCAGCCCCTCGACAATCGCGAAGACCACCACCGCCCACCAGAAAATGCCGGTGAAGAGCGTGTCGACGACGGCGCCCAAGTCGGACCGCGGGGCCAACGTCGTTTGGGGGAAGGGTCCGCCGCAGCCGGCGACGGCCGATGCGAGCACCGTTGTGAGGAGGAGGCGGAGACGTCGACCCGAGGGCGCCACGGCAGGGGAAAGTAGGCCTGCCCGGCCGCAACGTCAACGCACGATCAACGTCGACGCCCTCCCCCGCCCCCGCTGCTGCCCCCGCCGCCCGGCATGGGGTGCTGCGAAAAGAAGTCCCACATCGTTTCGCCGGCGTCGATGTCGCGCGACGTGAGACCGAGGTCGAGCAGCCACGCGACGAAGGGATCGATGGTGCCGCCCGGCCACGTGTGTCCGCCGCCTTCGACCGCGTACAGCACGACAGTGGCGTTGTCGCGACAGGCACCTGTCGTTTCTCGTCGCACTAGTGTGCCGTCGAACAGCGCGCGATTCGGTTCGGAGTCCACTGCAGTCACGCCAGCACAGCCGTTGTGTCGAACCCAAAACGCGATGGCGGAGTCTACCGACATGGCCACGTAGTTCGCGACCAACCGTACCGCCCCGCCGCCGTACGGGACCCAATGATCATCGGTTCCGTGGATCATGACGAGCGGAACGGCTCGCGATGGGTTGCAGCGCAAGAACAAACTGTCGGACATGGTCGCGGCGACGCTCGCCACGGCCGCGATGCGCCCCGACAGGTCGCACGCCAGCCGCTCGACGAAAAAGCCACCACTCGACATACCGGTCGCGAAGACGCGCTCCCGCAAGATCCGGTGCCGGACGGCGAGCGTGTCGAGCAGGGCCCCCACGAAGCCGACGTCGTCCGCGACCTGATCCGGGGACGGCGTGTCGCCCCCGCCATCGGCCCAGCTCCCCACGGCCTGCGGAAAGACGACCAGGAAGCCCCGGTGATCGGCGACCGCGTCGAGGTGCGTCATCGTGCGCAGGTTGTCGGAGGTGCCTCCGCCGCCGTGGAATGCGAGCAGCAGTGGGACGTAGACCTCGGGGACGGCGCCGGCGGGAGTGTGTACGAGGAACGCGCGCCACCGTCCGCCGACGAAGATCGAGTCCCGATAGTTCCCAGCCGAGTCTAGGGCTGGCACCAGAGCGGCAGCCAGCGGATCCGCCGCGGGCCCCGGAGCGCGTTCAATGCCGCAACCGACGAGAAGAAGCGAGACCCAGATTGCACGTGGCATGCGCGGCTCCATGACGCTCGGCATATCGTATCCTCGGGGATTCCGGGTGCGGCGTCAACCGCACAACAGGTGCTATACTTTCGTCCCATGGCCGAGCTCTCCGACCGCCTGCAAGCCGCCCTCGGGTCGGCGTATCGCGTCGAGCGGGAGCTGGGCGGCGGCGGCATGAGCCGCGTGTTCCTCGCCGAAGAAACCCGGCTCGCCCGCAAGGTCGTCGTCAAAGTCCTGCCGCCCGAGCTGGCGGCGGAGATCAGCGTCGACCGCTTCAACCGCGAGATCCAGCTCTCCGCGTCGCTGCAACATCCGCACATCGTGCCGCTGCTCGCGGCGGGCGGCGAAGGCGACGTCCTCTACTACACGATGCCGTTCATCGAGGGCGAGGCGTTGCGCACGCGTCTCGCCCGCGAGGGCGAGCTGCCCGTGCGCGACGCCGTGCGCATCCTCAAGGATGTCGCCGACGCGCTCGCCTACGCGCACGCGCGCGGCATCGTGCATCGCGACATCAAACCCGACAACGTCCTCCTCTCCGGCAATCACGCGCTCGTCGCCGACTTCGGCGTGGCCAAGGCCGTGAGCCAGGCGAAGGGCCAGAGCGGGTTGACCTCCGTGGGCGTGGCCCTCGGCACCCCCGCCTACATGGCCCCCGAGCAGGCCGCCGGGGATCCCAACATCGACCATCGCGCGGACATCTACGCGTTCGGCGCGATGGCGTACGAGATGCTCGGGGGCCGGCCACCGTTCACTGGGCTCTCGCCACATCAGATGCTCGCGGCGCACATCATGGAGCCTGTCCCGCCGCTCACGGACACGCGTCCCAGCGTCCCGCCGGCACTCGCCGAGCTGGTGATGCGGTGTCTCGAGAAGAATCCGCCCGACCGCCCCCAGACCGCCGCCGAGGTTTATCAGGTGCTCGAATCGCTCGCCACCACGAGCGGTTCGGCGACGGTGACGTCGGCGCGGGCGACGCTGCGCCACGTGCTGCGCCGGCCGCGGAACCGGCGCGTAGCCCTGGGCGCCGGCGCAGTCCTGCTGGCGCTGGCAGTCTGGCTGGCGCTCCGCCCGGCGGGCAAGGCGGTCCTCGATCCGAGTCGTGTCGCGATCGCGCCGTTCGACGTGGTCGGAGGAGGCGAGCTGGGGCTGTGGCGCGAGGGGCTTGTGGACGTGCTGTCGCGGAGTCTCGACGGCGCGGGCCCCCTGCGGACGGTGTCGCCCACGTTCATCGTACGGCACTGGAGCGGGCGGGCCGACGCGACGTCGGCCCAGGCACTGGGCCGGTCCACCGGGGCAGGCACCGTGGTCTTCGGTGGCCTCGTCAGCGCGGGGGCCGACTCGGTCCGCCTCACCGCCACCGTGCTGGATGTGGCAACCGGCACCCCCGCCGGGGAGATCGAGCTGCGCGAGGCCTCCGCCCGGATGGACCGCCTCGCGGACTCGCTGACGGTCTGGGTGCTGCGGGAGCTGGGCCGGACGCGCGCCATCGGCGTCGTGCGCAGCGCCTCGCTCGGCTCCAAGTCGCTGCCGGCGCTCAAGGCGTTCCTCCAGGGCGAGCAGTTCCTGCGGCGTTCCGAGTGGGACTCAGCCCTGGCATACCAGCAGCGCGCGATCGCGCTCGACAGCGGCTTCGCGCTCGCGTGGAGCCACGCGGGGATGGCGGCAGGATGGCAGCATGCGGCGAATGACTCGTTGTCGCGCACGTACAAGCTGCGTGCGGGGGCGCTGAATCACGGGCTCGCGCCGCGCGAGAGTCTGGTCGTGCAGTCGGAATCGCTCGCCGCCGTCGTGTATGCCGGACCCGTGCAGCTGGGCGTCCGACTTTTCGGGTACGGTCGGCGCATGATCGGCACCCTCGACGAAGCGGTGCGCCGGTATCCCAACGATCCCGAGTTGTGGTACATGCTGGGCGACGCGCGCTACCACGCGGGCTCGATGGCCGGTCTCTCGCCCCGCGCCAGTCTCGTGGCATTCGATCGAGCCATCGCCCTCGATTCCGCCTTCACGCCTTCGTACGTGCACGCCATCCCGCTGAGTCTCGAGTTCGGAGGCGCCGAGGCCGGCCGGCGTTACGCGACGAAGTTTCTCGAGGCGGGAGGGATGGGTGTCTACGCCAAGAGCACGAGCGAGGTACTCGCCCTGCTCGATCCGCGCACGCGCAGCGCGGCCATCTCGTTTCTCGCCGATAGCGCGGACGAGCATCTGTTCCAGACCGTGTGGCTCTCGATCAACCGCTGGCTCGATGTCGACG
This sequence comes from Gemmatimonadales bacterium, assembly GCA_035318905.1. GTDB lineage: Bacteria > Gemmatimonadota > Gemmatimonadetes > Gemmatimonadales > GWC2-71-9 > 20CM-2-65-7. The sequence goes on from DATHDT010000136.1 coordinate 15,370, forward strand.
AGACCACCATCGCCGTGATCCGGGCGCGTGCGACGGCGGAACAAGCGAAGGGTATCCAATCGCAGTTCTCCACGATCGCGTTCCCGATGGCGTTGGCCAGTCGCGGACACATCAAGGAGGCCGCGGCGCGGACCGCCTTCCCGGCGCTCGTCTCCCAACTGGCCCTGCTCGGCGCGATTTCGCCGGATAGCGCCGCCCAGGTCGCCCGCAGCTGGATCGGCAAGCCGGGCGAGGGCCACTTATTCCTGGGAGCCATGCTGGCGGCAGCGCACGATACGATCGGAATCCAGAGCGCGATCCGCTTCATCGAGGGGCGGCAGCGGCCCCTTCCACCCAACATGCCGGCGATCGCCCTCGATATCCTGGCCTACCTGAACGCCACCAATCAGGCGTATCTCGCGCTCGCGCGGGGCGACAGCGCCGCGGCGCTCCGACTCTTCGATGCGCGACCCGATTCGGCGTGCTTCGGCGGCTGCTGGATCGATGACCTGATTCATGTGCAGCTGCTGGCCGCCCGGGGACGGTTGGCGGATGCCGCCACGCGACTGGAGCGGCCGCTCGGCGGCTTCGTCGGCGGCATCGTCCCGTTCCAGGTGCTGCGCGCGCTGGAGCGCGGCCGTGTCTACGAGCGGCTCGGCGACCGCGAGAAGGCAATCGAGGGCTACAACCTGGTGTTGGAGGCGTGGCGCAACCCCGATCCCGAGCTCAAGACCTACGTCGACGAAGCGCGAGCGGGCCTCGCCCGGCTCAGCGCCGAGAAGAAGGCGAGCTAGGGAGAAACGCAACGCCCCGGGCTGACCGCGCCCGGGGCGTGCGTCCTTCAGTGAACGGCGTCTACCGGCGCCAGCTGGCTTCGGTGTCGAACGCCGCGTTGTTCGTGAGCCGCGTGACCGACGACCCATCCGCATTCATGATGTACAGCTCCGGATTGCCGTCGCGGCCGCTCGTGAAGACGAGCTTCGAGCCGTCGGACGACCACGCGGGCAGCTGATCGTTGGACGCGTTGCGCGTCAGGTTCGTCAAACCCGTCCCATCCACATTGACGACGTAGACTTCGTCGTTCCGATCGCGCGCGCTGACGAACGCGATCCTGGTCCCGTCGGGCGACCACACAAACGAGCCGTCCGACGCGGCGTTGCGCGACAGGTTCGTCTGACCCGTCCCATCCGCGTTCATGATATAGACTTCCTTGTCGCCGTCGCGCCGGCTGATGAACGCGATCTTGCTGCCGTCCGGCGACCACGTGGGGTTCGCGTCCACCGCCGTGTTGTTCGTCAGCTGCGTCACACCGCTGCCATCCGCGTTCATGACACAGATCTCGTCGTCGAACCCGCCGTCCCGCTGGCAGTCGAACGCGATCCGGCTACCGTCGGGCGACCAGGCCGCGAACGTATCCATACTCGGATGGTCCGTCAGCCGGGTCACACCGCTCCCGTCCGCGTTCATCACGTAAATCTCGAAGTTGCCGTCCCGGAACGACGTGAACAGAATCTTCGCGCCGTCCGGCGACCACGTGTACTGGTTGTCTTGCGCCGCATTGCTCGTGAGGTTCGTCAGCCCAGTCCCATCCCCGTTCATGACATAGATCTCCGTGTTGCCGTCCCGATCGCTCGAGAACAAGAGCTTCGAGCCGTCGGGCGACCACACGGCCATCTTATCGAAGGCGGCGTTGTTCGTCAGGTTCGTCACGCCGCTGCCGTCGGTGTTGACGGCATAGATCTCCCAGTTGCCGTCCCGGTCGCTGCCGAACGCGATCTTGCCCGGAGGCGGAGGAGGCGGCGTCGCGGTCACCATCTGGGTGTCCGCGTCCATGCCGCCGCCGTCCGTCACGGTCAGGATGACCCGGTACGTGCCGGCGACCGCGTAATTGTGCGTGGCCGTCTGGCCGGTCCCGGCAGCCGAGCCGTCACCCCACGACCAACCGTAGGTCGCCGAGGCCTGGGCCGTCGAGCCGCTGCCGTCGAAACTGCAGGCCAGGAACCAACAACTGAACGTGAAACTGGCCACGGGCGGAGGCGGCGGGGGTGGCGTCACGGTCACCATCTGGGTGTCCGCGTCGATGCCACCGGCGTCCGTTACCGAAAGAATGACCGGGTACGTGCCCGCAGCACCATACGTGTGCGTGGCAAGTTGGCCCGAGCCGGCGGCCGTGCCGTCACCCCACGACCAACCGTAGGTCGCCGAGGCCTGGGCCGTGGAGCCGCTGCCGTCGAAGCTGCACGCCAAGTGCACACAGTTGAACGTGAAGCTGGCCACCGGCGGCGGCGGCGACACGGTCACCATCTGAGTATCCGCGTCCATCCCGCCCGCGTCCGTCACGGACAGGATCACCCGGAACGTGCCCGCGGCACCGTACGTGTGCGTCGCAGGGTTGCCGCTGCCGAGCGCCGAGCCGTCACCCCAGTTCCAGCTGTACGTCGCCGATCCCTGGGCGGTGGAGCCACTGCCATCGAAGCTGCACGCCAAGTGCACACAGTTGAACGTGA